>DASYGP010000040.1:0-33888 GCA_035999615.1 Mycobacteriales bacterium | reverse complement strand
CTCTCCGAAGCCGGCCAGCGGATGGCGGAGGTGGCGGCGGCATCCCTGAAAGGCCGGGACATCACCGGGCTTTATGTCTCCCCGCTGGAGCGGGCCCGGCAGACGGCGGTCCCGCTGGAGGAGTTGTTCGGCCTGACCGCGATCCTCGAACCGCGGATCATCGAGAGCGAGAACGTGTTCGAGGGCAAGCGGGTCGGGGTCGGGGACGGGGTGCTGCGCGATCCGCGTAACTGGCGGCATCTGTGGAACCCGTTCGCGCCCAGCTGGGGGGAGCCCTACACGCGTGTCGCGGCCCGGGTCGGGGCCGCGGTCGAGGAGGCCCGGGCCGAGAACGCCGGGCACGAGGCGGTGCTGATCAGCCATCAGCTGCCGGTGGTGTGCGGGCGCCGCGGCGCGGAGGGTCGCGCGCTGTGGCATCGGCCGGACCGCAGGCAATGCGCGCTGGCCAGCATCACCAGCCTGGTCTTTTCCGGGGATCGGCTGCTCCGCACCGAATATGCCGAGCCGGCGGCCGGCGTACCGATCACCCAGCAGGCGACGACCGGCGCCTAGCCCACGCCTAGCCCGCGCTGCGCCCGGCGCTGCGCCGCCCGACCGCGACGGTCGCCCCCTCCTGCGCCGATACTGAACGACGTGCCCCGCCCCCACCCGCTGCCCCACGGGCTCGCCAGGCGGCTGCGCCACAGGCTCGCCGGGCGGCTGCGCCACGGGCCTGCCGGGCGGCTGCGCCACGGGCCTGCCGGGCGGCTGCGCCACGGGCGCGCCGGGCGGCTGCGCCGCCGAGGCGCGGGAGCGCGGATGGCGGTGTCGGTCGCCGCGCTGTCCCTGGTCGCGGCGTGCGCGAGCAGCGCGACCCCGGCGGCCCAGGTCGGCGGTGGGTTGCTGCGCACCCCGCAGCCGGCGCCGCAGCTGCGCGGCACCACCCTGGATGGCACGTCCCTGGACCTGACCCAGCAGTACGCCGGCAAGGTCGTCGTGATCAACTTCTACGCGAGCTGGTGCTCGCCGTGCCGGGAGGAAACCCCGCTGCTGGTCCGGGCGGCAAAGGCGAACGCCACCGACGGCGTCGCCTTCGCCGGGGTCTTGTTCAAGGACTCAGCCACCAACGGGCGCAGCTTCCGGAGCACGTTCGCGGTGACCTGGCCCAGCCTGGTCGACACCGACGGCGTGTTTCTGGCCGGCTTCAAGGGCGTCAACGCCTCGGCCATCCCGGACACGTTCGTGCTGAACCGGGCCGGCAAGGTGGCCGCGCGCTGGATCGGCGGGGTCCACGACGAGGCGCAGTTCGATCAGGTGCTGCATCAGCTGGCCGCGGCGCCGGCAGCATGAGCACGCTCACCGGTCCGCTGCTGCTCGCCGCCCCGGTGGCGCTGGCCGCCGGCGCGGTGAGCTTCGTCTCCCCGTGCGTGCTCCCGCTCGTCCCCGGCTACCTGTCCTACGTCACCGGCATGTCCGGGGCGGATGTGGCGGGGGGCCGCAACCGGTCCGCGCTCCGCTCGCGAACCGCACTGGGTGCGGTGCTGTTCGTGCTCGGGTTCAGCCTGGTCTTCGTCGCCTACGGCGCGGCCTTCGGTGGCCTCGGCGGCGCGCTGCGGGCGCACCAGCGGGGCCTGCAGGAAGTGTTCGGCGTGATCACGATCCTGCTGGGGCTGACGTTCGCCGGGGCGCTGTCCCGGCTGCCGGTCACGAGCCGGGAGTTTCGGGTGCACCGGCTACCCGCGGCCGGGCTGGCCGGCGCACCGGTCCTCGGGGTGCTGTTCGGGTTGGGCTGGACCCCGTGCATCGGCCCGACGCTGTCCACGGTACTCACCCTCGCCGCCTCCGATTCCCGCGCGACCGCGGGTCGGGGGGCGCTGCTCACCGTCTTCTACTGCCTCGGTCTCGGGGTGCCGTTTATCGTGGTCGCGCTGGCGTTCCGCCGGGCCATGGGGGCCCTCGCGCTGTTCCGGCGGCACGGCCGGGCGCTGATGCTGGCCGGCGGAACGTTGCTCGTGGTCATCGGCGTGTTGGAGGTCACCGGTTCGTGGAACGGCATCGTGAACCACCTGCAGGCCACCACGACCGGTTTCACCCCGAGCCTGTGAGCGCCCGATGAGCACCGACACGACGCCGGTGGGCACCGACCGGACCGAGCGGCCGGACGCCGAGCGGCTGTCCACCCAGCCGGCCGCGCCCGGATCTGCGGGGCCGCGGCTGGGTGCCGCCGCGCGGGCCCGCCGGATCTGGCGCCAGCTGACCAGCATGCGCACCGCGCTGCTGCTGTTGGCGATGCTCGCCCTGGCGGCGGTGCCGGGCAGCCTGCTGCCGCAGCGGGCGAACTCGCCGAGCCGGGTCCAGCAGTGGTTCACCGATCACCCCGGCTGGGCGCACTTTTTCGACCGGCTCGGCCTGTTCGACACCTTTCACGCGCCGTGGTTCGCCGCGATCTACGCGCTGCTGTTCATCTCGCTGATCGGCTGCCTGGTGCCGCGCCTGCGGTTGCACGCCCGGGCGCTGCGCCGGCGGCCGCCGGCGGCGCCGGCGCGGCTGTCCCGGCTGCCGCAGTCCGCGACCTGGCGGACCGATCTGCCGCCCGATCAGGTCACCGCGGCGGTGGCCCGGGCGCTGCGCCGCACCCGATTCCGCACCTACGTCGACGGGGACACCGTCAGCGCGGAGAAGGGCTACTTGCGCGAGACCGGGAACCTGCTGTTCCACGTGGCGCTGGTGGTGCTGCTGCTGGGCATCGGCCTGGGTTCGCTGTTCGGCTACCAGGGCCAGGTGCTGCTGCTGCCGGGCAAGGGGTTCACCAACGCGGTCGGGAACTTCGACGCCTACAAGCCCGGGGCGCTGATCAACGCCGGTGACCTGTCGCCCTTCCACGTGCATCTGGACAGCTTCCGGGCCGCGTTCCGCCCCGACGGGGAACCCGCGAGCTTCGACGCGCACGTCACGGCCGGCGCCACGAATAGCCAGAACCGGCGCTACGACCTGCAGGTGAACCACCCGCTGATCTTCGGCAACGCGAAGGTCTACCTGCTGGGGCACGGTTACGCCGTGCACGTCGTGATCCGCAACGCCGCCGGCCACGCGGTGTACGACGATTCGGTGGCGTGCGTCCCGCAGAACCTGACCGACTACCTCAGCTCCTGCGTGATCAAGGCGCCGGACACCGGCGCGACCGAGCCCACCAGCTACACCGACCGGGCCACCGGCCGCCGGTACACCACCAACGCGGACGGCAGCCCGCTGACCCGGCCGTTGCAGTTCGGGGTGCTGATGAACTTCGTCCCCACCGCCGCGGTCAGCCCGACCCTCGGGATCGTCTCCACCTTCCCGGCGGCGAACCGGCCCCGGGCGGTGATCTCGGCGTTCACCGGAGACCTCAAGCTCAATACCGGCAAGCCGGTCAACGTCTTCGACCTGAACACCCAGGGGATGACGGCGCTGTCGATCCCGCCGGCCAAGGCCGTGGTCACCCCCGGTGACCACACCCGGGTCCCGCTGGCGCAGGGCTTCACCCTGGAGGTGGCCGGCTACTCGCAGTGGGCCTCGCTGCAGGTCAAGGACGATCCGGCGAAGGGGCTGACCCTGATCGCCGCCGGCATGATCGTGCTGGGGCTGCTCGGTTCGCTGCGGGTCCGGCGCCGGCGGGTCTGGCTGCGCGCGACGCCGGATGCCGAGGGCCGTACCCTGATCGCGGTCGGCGGGCTCGCCCGTACCGACGCCGACGATTTCGCTCGCGAGTTCCGCACGCTGGTTGGCCGGCTGGCCCAGACCGTTCCCGCCGTGCCCACGGCGGCCAGTACCAAGGAGGCAGCGCCCGATGCCCGTTGACCAGGGGCTGGCCACACTCTCGGACCGGCTGCTGTTCGCCGCCGTCTTGATCTATGCGCTGTCGATGCTGGCCTACGCCGCCGCGTTCGCCTTCGGCCGCCGGTTCACTGCCGCGGCGCACAGCGCGGATGGGGCGGACGGGGCCGCGTACGCGGCGGCCGCCGCGCCGGACGGGGTCACGCACGCTGCCGCAGCGCAGGGCGCGACCCGGGAGGTGCGCTCCGCCCGGGTTCTGGTCGGCGCCGGTGGCCCGCCGCTGCCGGCGCTGCCCGAGTCGGGCGCGATCCCGGCTCCGGTCGGGCCGGTCTTCGGTGACGGCAGCAGCCTGGCCGAGCCACCCGCCTCGCGCACGTCGGCCGACCGCGGTCGCGGCGGCGCCGGCACCCTCGGGGTGGCGCTGACCATCGCCGGGTGGCTGCTGCATCTGGGCTCGGTGCTGGCCCGCGGCTTCGCCGCGCACCGGGCGCCGTGGGGCAACATGTACGAGTTCTCCTCGATGATCGCCCTGGTCGCGGTGACGGCGTTCCTGGTGCTCATGCTGCGCTACCCGGTCCGCGAGCTGGGTGTGTTCGTGATGCTGCCGGTGGTCGCCTACCTGGGCGTCGCCGGGACCGTGCTCTATGTGCCGGCGGGTCCGCTGGTGCCGGCGTTGCACTCCTACTGGATCGTGATCCATGTGCTGGCCGCGACCTCGGCGACCGGCATCTTCGTGGTCTCCGCGGTGGCGAACGCCCTGTATCTGATCCGGGACCGGTATGACCGGCTGGTCGCCGCCGGCGGCGAACCCCGCCTGACCCGCTTCGCCAAGTCGCTCCCCCCCGCGCAGAACCTGGACACGCTGTCCTACCGGACCGCCGCGTTCGCCTTCCCGGTGTGGACCTTCGCGATCATCTGCGGGGCGATCTGGGCCGAGTCGGCATGGGGCCGGTATTGGGGCTGGGATCCCAAGGAGACCTGGGCGTTCATCACCTGGGTGGTCTATGCCTGCTACCTGCATGCCCGGGCCACCGCAGGTTGGAAGGGCCGCCGGGCCGCCTACCTGGCCCTGATCGGTTTCGCGACCTTCCTGTTCGATTTCTACGGCGTGAACATGTGGGTCAACGGCCTGCACTCCTACGCCGGCCTGTAACCCGAGAATGCCGCCTGCAGGCAGGCGGCATTCTCCGATCTATCCCGGCGCTCCCGCGCAGGTCGAGTGCTCGCTGCGCTCCCGCGCAGGTGGTGCTGATCGGTTAGCGGCGGCGGAGGCGACGGACCAACCGCTGCGGGCTGCGTGTCCCGACCCGCACGGTGACGGCCGCCCGCTGCCCGGCAGCGCGCAGCACCTGGACGCGTTCGGCGAGGACCTCATGCTGATCGTTCATATCACTCACTCTTCACAGATTCGCTTGGATCGAAGGCGTTTCCTTAGATCTACCTGCGATGTAGTTAGCATAAGTCGGACACGGCCTTCGATATGCCCGGACACCGATCGTCAGGATGTGAGATGGACGACACCGATCGTCGGATCGTGACCGCGCTGCGCGCCGACGCCCGGGCGACGTGGGCGGAGCTGGGGCGCGCGGTCGGCCTGTCCGCGCCGAGCGTCGCCGAACGGGTGGCCCGGCTCGAGCGTGCCGGCGTGGTCACCGGCTATCACGCCGCCGTGGACGCCGCCGCGGTCGGCCTCGGCGTCACCGCGCTGGTCGGCATCTATCAGCGGGAGGGCACCGATCAGGACAGCCTGGTCGAGGCGCTGCGCCCGCTGCAGGCGATCGAGGATTGCTGGTTCGTCGCCGGTGAGGAGGCGTTGATCGTCAAGGTGCGGGTGCCGGATGTGGACGGGCTGGAACGGGCGCTCGGCGAGTTGCGCCGCACCCGGGGCGTGGCCCGCACCCGCACCACGGTCGTGCTGTCCAGCCGGTGGGAGGGCCGCTTTCCGCTGGCGGATCCCGGCGCGCCGCCCAGCTGAGCACGGCCGTACGCTGGCCCGGTGAGCGAGCCGCGACCGATCGACCCGGCCCGGGTGGCCGCGTTGCCGAGCCTGGGGCGGCTGGCGCTGATCGGCGTCCTGGCCGTGCTGGTCCCCGGAATCGTGGTGTTCGTGGTGCTTAAGGCGGCCGGTCTGGGCAACGGGGCTGCGGGGCTGCTCGGCCTGCTGGCGATGTTCGTCGGGATGGGCTGGTATCCGACCTACCTGCGCCGGCTGGGGCGACGGCTGCCCTCGTGAACTCAGTGCTGCGCGTGGTGGTGATCTATACCGGCATCCGGATCGGCCTGTTTTTGCTGGCCGGGGTGGCCGGGTTCCTGCTCGGCCTGCGCTCGATCGTGCTGGTGGCGGTGGCGCTGGTCGCCTCTGGACTGCTCAGCTATCCGCTGGCCCGGCGCCAGCGCGATGCGTTGACCGCGGCGCTGAGCGCCCGCCGCCAACGGCGGGCGCTGGCTGCGG
Organism: Mycobacteriales bacterium; assembly: GCA_035999615.1. Taxonomy (GTDB): domain Bacteria; phylum Actinomycetota; class Actinomycetes; order Mycobacteriales; family CAJCIY01; genus DASYGP01. Next base: position 27,644 of record DASYGP010000040.1, on the reverse strand, counting down.
AGCAGGAGGCCCGGAGGCGTCAGCGCGGCGCCCCGTGATCGGGTCAGGCGCCGGCCACGAGCCGGATCTCCCCGGCGGTGCGCAACCCTGGTCGGCGGGAGTGTCTCGACGGCGCGCGCTGGGCCTGCTGGGCGTGGCGGGGGCGGCCGTGGTGGGAGTGGCGGAGGCGGTGCGGTCGCGGGGGCGAATCGGGCCCCGACCGCAGATCGTGGCCGGCACGACCCGCAGCGTGGAGCGATACGGGGAGCAGGCGCACCGCACCGGGGAATGGTGGCTCCCGCCGGCGGCCGGCCCCCGCCCGACCGTCGTTTTGGTGCACGGCGGCTACTGGCGCCCGGGCTACGACCGGCACCTGGAGGACGCGGTCGCCGCGGACCTGGCCGGTCGGGGCTATCTGGTGTGGAACATCGACTATTCGCCGTCGTCGCGGCCGTGGCCGGCGACGTTGGCGGACGTGGCGGCCGGCTACGACCACACGTTCGTCGGCGAGCACGCGGCGCGGGTGGACCGGGATCGGGTGGCCGTCGTCGGGCATTCTGCGGGTGGCCAGTTGGCGCTGTGGTTAGCCGGTCGACCCAGGATCGGCCCGAGCGAGGTGGGGACGGTGCACCCGGGGTATGTCGTACCCGCGCTTGCCGTTGGGCAGGCACCGGTCGCGGCGTTGACGCTGGCCGCACAACAGGGGTTGGGCGGCGGCGCGGTGGCGGCCCTGCTCGGCGGGACACCAGCGCAGGTGCCGCTGCGCTACGCCGTCGCCGACCCGGTCGCGTTGCTGCCGACCGGCATCCGCACCGTGTTGATCCACGGCCGGGCCGACACCGCGGTGCCGTTCAGCCAAAGCGAGGCCTACCTGGCTGCCGCGACCGCGGCCGGGGGCAGCTGCCGGCTTGCGGAGGTCCCCGGGGACCACTTCGTCCATCTCGACCCGCGCACGGAGGCCGTCGCCCGGCTGCGTGAGGCGCTGGACCGGTGGTAACCGTCACCCGCGCCGGGATCGATGCGGCGCTGGCCCGGGCCCGGATCGATCTTCAGCGGCTGACCCCGTCGCAGGTGCGCGCCGCCGCTGCGGACGGGGCGCTGGTGGTCGACACCCGTACCGAGATCCAGCGGCGGGAGCAGGGCGAGTTTCCCGGCGCCGTGGTCATCGACCGGACGGTGCTCGAGTGGCGCCTTGATCCCACCAGCGCCGACCGCATCCCCGAGGCGGTCGATTGGGACGTGCAGGTGATCGTCGTCTGCCGGCAGGGGTACAGCTCCAGCCTGGCCGCGGCCGGCCTGCAGCAGCTGGGCCTGTGGCGGGCCACCGACCTGATCGGCGGGATGGCCGGATGGCTGGCGGCGGGGCTGCCGACCGGGACGGCGTCGGCGGACGTGCGCCGGTAGGAGCCGGCTCCAGCCCACCCGCCGGCTTCCGCTGCAGGCCCAGCCTCAACCGGCAGCATCCAGCCGGGCCGTGCAAGGATCCGCTGCGATGACGAGCCCCCCCGGTGACTTGCTGCACTCCGCGCGGCTGCTCGCGCCGGACCAGATCGCCGCGCACGTCACCGCCCACGCCGCAAGCGCTGGCGCCGCGGAGGCGCAGGTGTACCTGGTCGACCGGGCCCAACGCACCCTGTCCCCGCTGTCCGGATCCGGACCGCGGCTGGACGTCGCCGGAACCCTGGCCGGGTTGGCCTTCAGCGGCGCCGAGCCGCTGTGGACCGACCGCGCAGAAGACCAGGCCGGCGACGACGCCGCCCGGCTCTGGCAACCGCTGTGCGACGGTCTCGAGCGGCTGGGGGTGCTGGCCTTGACCTACCCGGCCCGTCCCGCGGACCCGGACGTGGCCGGCGTGGAGGCGGCCGCCGCGCGGTATGCCGCGCTGGTCGCGGCGTTGGTGGTTCTCAAGGCGGTCTACGGGGACGGCCCGGAGCTGGCCCGCCGAACGCACGCGATGAGCGTCGCCGCCGAGATGCAGTGGGCGCTACTGCCGCCGCGGACCTTCGGCACCGAGGCGGTCGGGGTGACCGGCGCGCTGGAACCCGCCTACGACATCGGCGGGGACACCTTCGACTACGCGCTGGACGGCGACCACATGCATGTGGCGCTGTTCGATGCGATGGGGCACGGACTGGGCGCCGCGACGTTGGCGGCGACGGCCGCCGCGGGCTACCGGCACGGCCGGCGGGCCGGGCACGAATTGCCCGGGCTCGCCGCCGAACTCGACGAAATGATCGACAGCCAGACCGGCGGGGAGCGGTTCGTCACCGCCTGGCTGGGCCGGCTGCACGTGCCCACCGGCCGGTTGCACTACGTGAACGCCGGGCACCCACCCGCCTTGTTGCTGCGCGATGGCCGGGTGGTCAAGGAGTTGGAGGCCGCGCCGGACTTGCCCCTGGGGCTCGGTACCCGGGTCGGGGAGGTCGGCGTTGAGGACCTTGAGCCCGGTGACCGGGTGCTGGCCTACACCGACGGGGTGGTAGAAGCCCGTTCCACCGACCACGGCTTTTTCGGGGAGGCGCGGCTCGTCGACTTCCTGGAAAAGGAGGCGGCCAGCGGGCATGCCGGGCCGGAGATCCTGCGCCGGCTGACGCTGGCGGTGGTCGAACACCAAGAGGGCCAGCTGCAGGACGACAGCAGCATGGTTCTCCTCGAATGGAGGGGTGGCGCAGAATAAGGGCCATGGAGTTCACGGTCGAGCTGACGCAGACGCCCATCCCGGACGCTGAACGGGAGCGCCTGCTGCTCGATCCTGGCTTCGGGCGGCTGCACACCGACCACATGGTCACCGTCCGGTGGAGCGCCCGGCAGGGCTGGTGCGACGCCCGGCTCGGGCCCTATGGCCCGCTGTCGTTCGACCCGGCGACCAGCTTCCTGCACTACGGGCAGACGATCTTTGAAGGTTTCAAGGCCTACCGGCATCCGGACGGGTCGGTGGCGATGTTCCGGCCGGACGCCAACGCCCGCCGGTTCGCGCTGTCCGCGGAGCGGCTGACGCTGCCGGCCTTGCCGGTCGAGATCTTCCTGGCGGCGGCGGACCTGCTGGTGGCCACCGATCGGGCCTGGGTGCCGGGGGCCGCGGACACCTCGCTGTACCTGCGCCCGTTCCTGCTCGGCACCGAAGTGGGTTTGGGCGTTCGTCCGAGCAACGAGGCGTTGTTCGTGCTGACCGCGCATCCGGCCGGCAGTTACTTCTCCGGCGGGGTCAAGCCGGTTCGGATCTGGCTGTCCACCGACTACGTCCGCGCCGCGCCGGGGGGCACCGGGGAGGCCAAGTGCGGCGGCAACTACGCGGCGTCGCTCGCCGCGCAGGAGCAGGCCATCGCGGAGGGCTGCGATCAGGTGGTGTTCCTCGACGCCGAGACGCGCACCTGGATCGAGGAGCTCGGCGGGATGAACCTGTTCTTCGTGCAGGCCGACGGCTCGCTGGTCACCCCGGCGCTGACCGGCACCATCCTGCGGGGAATCACCCGGGAGTCACTGCTCACGCTCTGCGGTGATCTTGGCATCCGGGTAACCGAGCGCCGGGTCCCCGCCGATGAGTGGCGCGCTGGCGTGCAGAGCGGGCAGATCACCGAGGTCTTCGCCTGCGGCACCGCCGCGGTGATCAGCCCGATCGGCGCCCTGGTGACCCCCGACGGGGAATTCAGCACCGGACCGGGAGTGGGCCCGGTCACCACGCGGCTGCGCCAAGCCCTCACCGATGTCCAATACGGGCATGCTCCCGACGGGCATGGCTGGCTGCGTCGGGTCCCCAGCCCGGCCATGGCCGCCCCCAGCTGCTAACCCAGCTCACCGCCTGGTCTTGCCGCCTGGTCTTGCCGCCTGGTCTCACCGCCTGGTCTTACCGCCTGGTCTTACCGCCTGGTCTCACCGCCTGGTCTCACCGCCTGGTCCCACCGGCGGCTCAGCGCCCGGCCACGTCTACCGGGCCAGGACCAGCCAGGTCGCGTCGTCGACCACGCCGGTGATCGGCAGCCGGGCGGCGCGCTGCATGCTGCGGACCGCCGCGGCCGTACGCGGCCCGAAGCCGCCGTCCACGGTGACCCGGTAGCCGTGCGCGACCAGCCGGGCCTGCACCTGCCGGGCGGCGAAACCGGACGAGCCGCTACGCACCGGAAGCGAGAGCAGCGCGGTCGGACGCGCCGCGTGCGGTAGCAGGTCGCCGGCCCGCAGGGGCACCTCCCGCACGTTGCTGCCCGGGTGCGCCGCCTCGATCATTTTGCCGCCGCCAACGTAGAGCGCGTCGTGGTAGGCGCTGGCCGGGTCCAGGACGTTGCTGGCGTAGAACACCACATCGCCCGGCCGCAGGTCGGTCAGCGGCACCGGGCTGCCTTCGGCGTACTGCTGCGCGGCGGTGCGCGCGAGCAGCAGGCTGGCCGCCTGGTAGCTGGCGAGGATCAGCCCGGAACAGTCGTAGCCCCGGCGGCTGACCCCGCCCCACAGGTAGGGGACGCCCAGCTGGCGGCGGGCGAAGTCGACCGCGGTCTGCGCGACCGCTCCGGCCGGCCGGTCCGGACGCCCCGACAGGGACGCCACCTGCGCCGCGACCAAGGCCGAGACGGCCCGCTGTGCGGACGACGACGCGCTGTGCGGGGGAGCCACCGGCGCCGGACCGGGAGCCGCCCCGCCCGCGCCGCTCGACCCGCCCGGCCGCGCCGGGCAGACGGGGGAGCCGGCCAGACCCAAGGCGGCGAACGTCGCCGGGTTGACCTGCCCGGTGGCCGGCAGGTGCCACCGGCGCTGCACGGCCAGCACTCCGCCGGCGGTCATCGACCCGAAGATCCCGTCGACGGGCAGGCCCAGGGCGCGTTGGACGGCGGCGGTGTCGGCACCGCGGTCTCCGCGGGCCAGGGTGTCGCAGCCGTGCTGCCCGACCGGAAGCCGCACGGGCTGGCCGCAGGCCCGGCCGGCGAACGCGACTGGCAGCGCCGCCCACATGGCGGCGTCCACGGTACCGGTCGGCGCCAACCGATGGGCGGCTTGCCAGCCGCGCACCGCGTGCTGGGTCAGCGGCCCGAAGTCGCCGTCCGGTCCCGTCCCAACGGCGGCTTGCAGCGCGGCAACAGCGGGGCCGGTGGCGCCGATTCCGACTAGGGCACAGCCGGGCCTCGCCGGCCCGCTCGCGGCTCCGGCGGCCAGCGCGCCCGCCGCGGCGAGCGGCAGTCCGAGGACCGCGGCGGCGCTGAGGGTGACGGCCCTGGCCCAGGTGGGAACCCCAGGCCAGCTGCGCATACCGAGGGTTCGACACGCGGCCGGCGGGACTTGACTTCTGTCCCAACTGTCCCGTGCGTCACCCGCCCAGGCGGGCGAATCCGGCGCGCAGTGACGGCGGATCGGTCAACGCCAGCAGGCAAGGCTCGAGCGGCAGCGGGCGGGAGAACAGGAAGCCTTGCCCGCTGTGGCAGCCCAGCTGACGCAGGGTGGCGAGGGTGGCGGCGTCCTCGATGCCTTCGGCGATGACCTGCAGGCCCATGGCTTGGGCCATCGCGATGACGCCTTGGACCAGCGGCAGGGTCCGGGTGTCGGTGAGGTCGCAGGTGAAGCTGCGGTCAATTTTGAGCACGCTGACGGGGAGCCGGTTGAGGTAGCTGATCGAGGAGTAGCCGGTCCCGAAGTCGTCGACGGCCAGCTGCGCGCCCGCCTCGACGAGCAGGTCGAGGGCCTGCGCGGTGGCCTGGTCGTCGCCGAGCAGGGCCAGCTCGGTGAGTTCCAGCACCAGCTGGATGTCCGGGTGCTCGGCGATATGGGTGCGCACCGACCGCAGCAGCTTCGGGTCGGTCGCCTGCAACGGCGAGATGTTGACCGCGAGGGTCATCCGCCGGTCGAGTCGGGCCTGCAGCTCCCGGGCCCCCGCGAAGGCGGCCGAGAGCATGTGCAACCCGATCTCGCCGATCAGCCCCAGCTCCTCGGCGAGCGGGATGAACACGTCAGGCGGGACATTGCCCAGATCCGGGTGCGCCCAGCGGGCCAGCGCCTCGTATCCCTCCAGCTCGCCGGAGACCAAGTCCATCACCGGCTGGTAGGCGACGGTGAAGCTCCGGCGGCGGACCGCCTGCCGCAGCTCGTCTTCCAGTTGCAGCCGGTGCAGGTTGTCGGCCTGCATGGCGGGCAGGAACAGTTCGGCGCGATCCTTGCCGAGCGCCTTGGCGCGGTACATCGCCGTGTCGGCGTGCCGCAGGACGTCCCCGGCCCGCTGCTCGTCGGTCACGTACGCGACGCCGATGCTGGCCGACACCGAGATCATCCGGCCGCCCACCGTGAACGGCACCGCGAGGTTGTGCCGGACCCGTTCGGCGACCGATTCGGCGCCGCCGGGGGCGACCTGCTCCAGCAGCAGCGCGAACTCGTCGCCGCCGAGCCGGGCAGCAGTATCACCCGGGCGCAGGCAGAGCTGGATACGGTCGGCGACCGCGGTCAGCAGCTGGTCCCCCACGTCGTGGCCGAGCCGGTCGTTGACGGATTTGAACCCGTCCAGGTCGCAGTACAAGATCGCGGTCCCGCGCTGCTCGGCGCGGAGGGTCAGGGCGTGGTCCAGTCGGTCGGTGAACACCCGACGGTTCGCCAGCCCGGTCAGGTGATCATGACGTGCCAGGTGGGTCATCTCATCGGCGAGCCGGCGACGGTTCATCGCCGCGGCGGCCACCGCGACGAGGGTGTCCAGCGCGCCCTGGTCGTCGGCGTCGAACTTGCGCCGCCCGGTGCCGGGCCAGACCACCAGGTGCCGAAGCGGTTGGCCGTGCACGACCAGCGGGGAGCTGATCTGCACGCCGGTGGCGGGCGCGTCCTCCAGCGCCGCCTCCGTACGCCGCAGCACCAGCCCGGCCTGCTCGACCAGCATCCGTTCGGTCTGCTCGACGTCGCCCCAGTCGGGGGCGCTGGCCGTGGCGGCGAACAGTCGGGTGAGCCGCCCGTGTGCCAGCCGGGACTCGTCGATCGCCCGGACCGCGACCAGGATCGTGCCGATCGGGACCAGCAGCAGGACGAGGGTCCATGCCGGCTGATGGCGGTCGAGCAGCGCGCCGAGGTAGCCCAGCGTGTCAATGCCGACGAAGCAGACCAACGGGAGCGGCACGTCCCGCCAGCGCAGCGCCGCCCACAGCGGGTCGCCGGCCTCCACGGACAGTGACACGGCGGTGATGATCAGATCGCACAGGAAGTACGCGGCACACGCCAACAGCACAATCGCCAGTTCCTGCGGCACGTCGCGCCCGAAGCCGCGGCCGGCCGACACGATCTGCAGCAGCGCGGCGCCGCCCACACTCGTCACGCCGAAGTTGAACAGGCGGGTGCGCACACTCTTGTCGACCACACCCTGGGCGACCGCCTGGCCCACGCACCATAAGGTCAGCGCCTGCCCGGTGGTGGTGACAAGGCTGAGGAAAACCAGCGCGCTGGCCTCCACGCCAATCACCGCATCGCCGGCCCGCTGCGGCAAGGTGAGCGCAAATTGGGTCATCACCACGACCAGGGCGGTCGCGATAACGTCCTGCACGGTGAGCCGGCTAGGCTCCTGAATCCACTCCAGCACACCGAGCAACGCCGCTACCGCACCCCCGACCACGACGGCTCCGTCGAACAACCGGCCTCGGCGGGCGTTGATCGCCGCGGTGTTGGACACCTGAGCACTGTGGGCTACCGGCGGCGCTGTGACAGTCATTTGCGCAGATTGCCGCCCGCGTCGGGTTGGCTGCCTCGCGCTCGGGCATCGCCGCGACGGTCATCCACGGCCCTCGGTGGGCCCCCACTCGACGCGATGCCGCCACTGTCTTGATGGAGCAAAATGGCGCTCCCGATGGAGCGATCTGGCGCGCCGGTGGAGCAATATCGTCGTTGTAGAGATCAACTGACGAGGATTTCGCTCCACTCGCTCCACTCGCTCCACTCGCTCGGCCGCCGGTCGCCGCCGCGCCGTCCAGCTGGCGGCCGCTCCACTTGGCCGGCCGACCACTGGCGGCGATGCCGCTGCTTCCGTGGAGCGATATCGCGTGCGAGTGGAGCAATATCGTCGTTGCAGAGATCAACTGACGACGATTTCGCTCCACTCGCCGGGCCGCCGGCCGGCCCAGCCGGGTGACGCTCCACTCCGCCGGCCACCGGTCGCCGCCGCGCCCCCACCCTGGGGACGGCAATCCTCTCGGCCGGCCGACCACTGACGGCGATGCCGTCGCCTCCGTGGAGCGATGTCGCGCGTGGGTGGAGCAATATCGTCACTGTAAAGATCGACTGACGACGATTTCGCTCCCCTCGCTGGGTCGCAACTCGCTGGCCGCGGCGGCCAAGCCGCCACGGGAGCGCCGCACCTCTAGGTCGGGAGCAGCACCCGCAGCGCCCCGGGCAGCACGCCGAACGTGCACGGCAGCGAGGTGACCGGGTCGCCGTCGGCGAACACCCGGAACGGGCGATCGGCGCTGACCTGCAGCTGCCGGGCCCGCGACACCTGCACCATGGCCAGTCCCACGTGGCTGCCGGAGAACACCTTCGGAAACGAGCGCAGGAAAGTGAGCTTGCCCGAGGCCCGGGTGGTGACTACCTCAAGCAGGCCGTCGGTGGCGTCGGCGCCGGGCGCCATCCGCATCCCCCCGCCGTAGCTGGAGGTGTTCGCGGCGACCACCGACCAGCCGCGCAGCTGCGAGGTGACGCCCGCGGCAGTGACGCCCGCGGCCGTGTCGCCCGCGGCCGTGTCGCCGTCGGCGGTGTCGCCGGAGGCGGTGAGGGTGAAGGTGGCGTGCCGCCAGGCGAGCACGCTGCGCAGCGCCATCGCCGGGTAGATCAAGGCGCCCCAGGGCAGCCGGCTGGTGGCGACCCGTTCCTGCACGTCGCTGTCGAACCCGACGCTCGCGATGCAGGCGTAGGGCACACCGTTCGCGGTGCCGAGATCCAGCCGCCGCTCGGTGCCGGTGAGCAGCACCCGCACCGCGCCGGCGGGGTCGGCGGGGATGGCGAGGTGGCGGGCGAAATCGTTGCCGCGGCCGGCGGGGAGCACGGCGAGCAGCCCACCGGCGGCGGCGGTGGCCCCTGCGACGCGCCCGACCAGTCCATCTCCGCCGACGGCACCGGCGATCTCCCCGGCGCTCGCGGCCGCGCCGGCGAGGGCGCCCGCGTGCGCCAGGTCCCGGGTGTGGACGAGGCGGACCGGGTGCCCGCTTTCAACCAACAATCGTTGATACGTGTGGCCCACCCCGGCGCCGGCACCCCCTGCGGCGCTCGGATTGCAGATGAGAAGCACCGGGCGGGTCACGGCTGGCCTCGTTCCTGGACGGGGGGAATCAGTTTGCCGGGGTTGAGGATCCCCGTCGGGTCGAGCACGCCCTTCACGGCGTGCAGCACGTCGACGCCGAGAGCGCCGATTTCGGCACGCATCCAGGGCAGATGATCCACGCCGGTGGCGTGGTGGTGGGTGACGGTGGCGCCCGCGCCGACCAGGGCGTCGGTAGCGGCCGTTTTCGCGGCGGTCCACTGAGCGGCGGGGGCCGCGGGTTCCGCGGCCGCCAGCACGGTGACGTAGAGCGAGGCGCCGTGTGGGTAGAGGTGGCTGACGTGGGTCATTACCACCGCGCCGGGCAGGGCCGTGTCGAGCGCGGCGCGGATGGCCTGGTGGACGCGGGGGAGCGCGGACCAGCTGGCGGAGGTTTCCAGCGTCTCTACGAGCACCCCGAGGTCCATCAGGTCATCGCGCAGGTACGGCCCGTCGAAGCGGCCGCGGCGCCACTGCTCGCCGGCGGCCCGGCCCAGCGGCACCGTCCCGGCGAGCGCGGCGCGGGCCGCGCGGCGCCGGGCCCGGATGCCGGACGCGGTCCCTTCCCAGCCCAGGATCAGCAGGCAGGGGGAGGCCCCGGCCCGGGCCCGGGCGTAGCCGCGCACGGCCTGTCCCGTGAGCCCCCCGGCGGACATCCGTAGCGAGACGGCGGTTTCCTCGGGGTCGGAAAGACGCACGACGTCGGGCAGTTGGCCGCCCTGGGCCAGGGTGCGGAGCAGGTCCAGCCCGGCGGGGAAGGAGCCGACCAGCCGCCCCTCGTAGTGCCGGTGCGCCGGCCGTGGCCGGACCCGGACGGTCAGCTCGGTCAGCACCCCGAGGGTGCCCTCGGAGCCGACGGCGAGAGCCCGCAGGTCCGGCCCGGCGGCCGACGCCGCGCCGCGTCCCAGCCGCCACGGGCCGGCCGGGGTCTGCAGCGTCAGCGCGACGACCAGCTCATCGATCCGGCCGTATCCCGAGGAGGCCTGGCCGGCCGAGCGGGTGGCGACGAAACCGCCGAGGGTGGCGTACTCGAAGCTTTGCGGCAGGTGCCCGAGGGTGAGCCCGTGCGCCGCGAGCAGCCTTTCGGCGACCGGCCCGCGCACCCCCGGCTCGAAGGTCGCGAGCCCGCTGACCGGGTCGACCTCGAGCAGCCGGTCCAGCCGGCGCAGATCCAGCGTGATGACGGCGCGGTGGCTGCCCCGTAGCGGTTCCACCCCACCAACCACGCTCGTACCGCCGCCGAAGGGCACCACCGCCACGTCGTGCGCCGCACAGGTCGAAAGGAGGGCCCCGACCTGCTCGGCCGTGTCCGGCAGCACCACGGCATCCGGCGCATCGGCGAAGTCCCCCGCCCGGCGGCGCAGCAGATCCAGGTAGGACTTGCCGCCCGCGTGCAGCGCCCGGATCCCGGCATCGGTCTGCACGTTCGGGACGCCCACCACCTCGGCCAGGGCAGCCAGCGTCTCCGCCGGCAGCCGGCTGACCGGTACCTGCATCGGCTTCCGCGCCGCGGCCGCGGCCAACCGGGTAGCGGCGAGGAGCAGCCCCGGGTCGAGCCGCAACCGGCGCCGGAGCCAGCGCTGGGCGTGCGGCGGTACCCCCTGCCGTCGGCTGGGGTCCCCCCACCCGGTGAGCGCCATCGTGGTTTCCGCAGGGGTGGTTTCCGCAGGCCCAGGCATTGCTACAGTGTTACACATGCAGTCCCAACGTCACATGCCGGCCGAGGATCCGGTGCTGGCGGCCGCGGCGGCGAGTATCCTGGACGTGGGACTGCGCCGCACCACGCTGGCCGATGTGGCCCGCCGGGCCGGGGTCAGCCGGATGACGGTCTACCGGCAGTGGGGCGACCTGGACTCCATCGTGTCGGCTGTTCTCACCGGTGAGCTGATCGCGGTGCTGGACGTCGCGGCGGCCCACACGGCCGGCCGGCCGAACGCCCGCGAGCGGCTGGTCGAGTCCGCTGCGGAGGTGGTGGTGGCGGTCGGCGTGCATCCGCTGTACCGCCGGATCCTCGACCTGGATCCCGAATTGCTGCTGCCGCACATCGTCGACCGGCTCGGCGCGACGCAGCGCGCCGCGGTGGACCTGGTCGCGGCGCAGCTGCGGGCCGGGCGCCGGGACGGTTCGGTGGCCGCCGGGATCCCGGCCCGCCGGCTGGCCGTGACCGTGGTGCTGGTGCTGCAGGCGTTGATCTTCTCGGTGCGCGTCGCGGAGGCCGAACGGGTCGACCGCCAGCTCGGCGATGAGGTGCGGGCCCTGCTCCACGGCTGGCTGCGGCCGGGCGGCGGCGGATGACGGGCGGCGGCGGATGACGGCCGGCCACGGATGACCGACGAACCGCTGGGGATCCGGCCGGGCAGCGCGCTGACCGCGCAGCGCCGCGGGCGCGAGCTGGAGCAGACGGTCGGCGGCCGGGTGGACGTGCTGGTCGTCGGCGGCGGGGTGACCGGCTGCGGGGTGGCGCTGGACGCGGCCAGCCGCGGCCTGTCGGTGGCGCTGGTCGAACGGGACGACCTGGCCAGCGGGACCAGCCGGTGGTCCTCGAAGCTGGTGCACGGGGGCCTGCGCTACCTGGCGCAGGGGGACCTCGCGTTGGCCCGGGAAAGCGCGGTGGAGCGGGCCGTGTTGATGGGGCGTACCGCGCCGCATCTGGTGCGGGCCCTGCCGATGGTGATCCCGATTCTGGCCGGCACCGGCCGCCGGGATGCGCTGCTGGTCGAGCTGGGCCACCGGGCGGCGCACCTGCTCTCCGCCGGGCCGAAGGCACCCCACGCCCGACTGCCACGTCCCCGGCGGCTGAGCGCACCCGAGACGCTGGCCCTCCTCCCGGCCCTGGACCCGGCCGGCCTGCGCGGGGCGAACCTGGGCTATGACGGTCAGCTGGAGGACGACGCCCGGCTCGTGGTGGGCCTGGCCCGCACCGCGGCGGCGTTCGGGGCCCGGATCCTGACCCGGGTCCGGGTCACCCGGCTCGCCGCGGACGGCGCGCAGATCCTGGACACCATCACCGGCGCGGGCGGGTGGATCAGCGCCCGGACGGTGGTCAGCGCCACCGGGGTCTGGGCGGGCACCCTGGACGAGGGCGTCCGGCTGCAGCCCAGCAAAGGCAGCCACCTGGTGCTGCGCTCCGCCGCGCTCGGCCACCCGGCGGCGGCGATGACGGTGGCGGTTCCCGGGGAGCGCAACCGGTATGTGTTCGCATTGCCGCAGCCGGACGGGCTGACCTTCCTGGGCCTGACCGACGACCCGTTGGAGGGAATGCCGCCGGATGAACCCGAAGTAACCCAACCCGAGACCGACTTCCTGCTGCGCACCTTCTCCGCGGCCCTGCGCCGGCCGCTGACTCGCGCCGACGTGGTCGGCGCGTTCGCCGGCCTGCGGCCGCTGGTGTCCGGGTCGACCGGGCGCACCGCGGACCTGTCCCGGCGGCACACGGTGACCCGCGGCGCGACCGGGGCCTTCACGGTGGTGGGCGGCAAGTTGACCACCTACCGCAAGATGGCGCAGGACACGGTGGATGCGCTGTGCCGGACCCTCGGCCACCCGGCGCCGTGCCGGACCGCCGACCTGCCGCTGGTCGGCGCCGAACCGGCCGCGGGCGCGCCCGAACGGCCGGCGGGCGCCCCCGATCCGGCCGCGGGCGCTCCCGATCCGCCCGCGGGCGGCCCCGATCCGGCCGCGGGCGGCCTCGATCCGGTCCGGGCCGGCGCCGGTGCCGGGGCCCTGCCGCCGCGGCTGGTCCGGCGTTACGGCAGCGAGGCCGGCGCCGTCGCCGCGGCCGGTTCGCTCGAGCCGGTGGCCGCGGGAGTGCCGGTCCTGCGCGCCGAGCTGGCCTTCGGCGTCGCGGTCGAAGGGGCGCTGACGGTGGAGGATCTGCTGGCCCGGCGGACCCGGCTCGCGCTGGTCCCGGCCTGGGCGGAGGCGGCCCGGCCGGCCGCGCAGGAGGCCCTCGCCGCTACCCTGCGGCCATGAGCGCACAGCAGGTCACCCGGTCCACGGTCGTCACCGCAGCCCCGCAGGCGGTGTTCGACCTGCTCGCCGATTTCCGGCGGCACCCGGAGATCGATGGCAGCGGCAGTGTCCGCAAGGCGACCAGCGGGCCGGACCGGCTGACCCTCGGCGCCCGCTTCGGGATGCAGATGCGGATCGGCGTGCCCTACCCGATCCGCAACGAGGTGGTGGAATTCGACGAGCCCCGTCAGATCGCCTGGCGGCATTTCAACCGGCACGTCTGGCGTTACCAGCTGGACGAGGTGGACGGCGGCACCCGCATCACCGAGACCTTCGACTACGCCCCTTCCCGCTCCCCGAAGCTGCTGGAAGCCATGGGATTCCCGGCGAAAAACGCCACTGGCATCGAGGCGACACTCCGCCGGTTGGAGGAGCGCTTCGGCGTCCCGGCCTAGGTGTGCGATCCTGCCGGGGCGACCGCTTGTCAACGGCGACCGGCGGCGCGCCCGACGCCCAGGGGTGATGTTCGCGTGCCCGCGCACCAGTCAGCGCTCGACTCCGCACTGACCCAACTCGCCGAGGCGGTTCGCCAACTCGGCCTCGATGATGGCCTGCACGCGTTGCTGGCCACGCCCCGCCGCTCGCTGCAGGTCGCGATTCCGTTGCGACGCGACGACGGCGACGTCGAGGTGCTCACCGGCTACCGGGTGCAGCACAACCTGTCCCGGGGGCCGGCCAAGGGCGGGGTGCGTTATCACCCCAACACCGACCTGGACGAGGTCCGCGCCCTGGCGATGTGGATGACCTGGAAGTGCGCGCTGATCGGGATCCCCTACGGCGGCGCCAAGGGTGGGGTCACCGTCGATCCCGGCGCCTACAGCCGCGGCGAGCTGGAGCGCCTCACCCGCCGCTACGCCAGCGAGATTCTGCCGATCATCGGCCCGGAGAAGGACATTCCCGCGCCGGACGTCGGTACCGACGAGCAGACCATGGCCTGGATGATGGACACCTACTCCACGCACACCGGGTACACGGTGACCGGCGTGGTCACCGGTAAGCCGGTGAGCGTGGGCGGCTCGCAGGGGCGCGGCGGGGCCACGAGCCGCGGGGTCATGTACGCCGCGTTCTCCGCGCTGCGCCAGCACGGCATCCCGATCCGCGGGGCTCGCGTCGCCGTCCAGGGATTCGGCAAGGTCGGCGGGCTGGCCGCGCAGTACCTGCACGACGCCGGCTGCACGGTGGTGGCGGTCTCCGACGTCAAGGGTGGGGTCTTCGACCCGCAGGGGCTGGACCCGGCCGCGCTGCTGCGCAACCTGCGGGCCGGCGCGGACAGCGTGGTCGGCACCCCCGGCACCGATGTGATCACCAACGATGAGCTGCTCGAACTCGACGTCGAGGTGCTCGTCCCGGCGGCGCTGGAGGGCGTCATCCACGAGGGCAACGCCGACCGGGTCAAGGCACGGTTCATCGTGGAGGGCGCGAACGGCCCGACCACCACCGACGGGGACCGGGTCCTGGAGGACCGCGGGATCGTGGTCGTCCCCGACATCCTCGCCAACTCCGGCGGCGTCGCGGTGTCCTATTTCGAGTGGGTGCAGGACCTGCAGGCCTATTTCTGGTCCGAGGATCAGGTTAACGACCGGCTCAAGGTGCTGATGGAGCGCTCCTACGCGCAGGTGGCCACCCTGGCCGCCGAACGGGCCGTCTCGCTGCGCACCGCCGCGCAGATGATCGGGGTGGGGCGGGTCGCCGAGGCGCACCGGACCCGCGGCCTGTATCCCTGAGTGCTGCCGGATCCCGTCGATCGCCGGGCGCGCCGCAGGCCCGCCGGAGCGATGCGGCATGGCAGGATGGGCACAGCGAATGACACGGCTGTGATTCCCAGGAAGGGGCCCGGATGAGCGCCGAGCCAGCGACTAGCTACGTCGTCGGTGAGCTGACCGATCGTGACCGTGAGGTGCTCGACTTCGAACGGCAATGGTGGAAGTACGCCGGTGCCAAGGAGCAGGCGATCCGCGAGCTGTTCGACTGGAGCCCGACCCGGTACTACCAGGTGCTGGGGTCGCTGATGGACAATCCCGCCGCCCTGATGGCCGACCCGATGCTGGTCAAGCGGCTGCGCCGGTTGCGGGCCACCCGGCAGCGGGACCGGGCCCAGCGACGGCTGGGGTTCGACCCCCGCCAGGTCTGACCGGGGCCCGGCGCTGAGCGGCCAGCATCACCGATCCTCCCGCGCGGGCACCGCCGCCGCGCGCACCATCGGCGCGAGCCTGATCGCGGTCGGGGTAGTGGTCGTGGCCGTGGTGGCCTTGAACCTGGTGCATCACCACGGTTCGGCCAACCCCAGTGTCCGGGCGGCCGGGAGCAGCGCGACCAGCAGCCCGGCGCCGGCCGGCACCTCGACGCCGCCGAGTGCCACCGATTCCGCCGCCGGCTCGTCCGCCGCGAGCAGCCCGGCCAGCCAGGCCAGCAGCGCGCCGCCCAGCAGCCCGCCCGCTCCGGCACCGATCCGGACCAAGATCGTGGTCTACGACTCCAGCGGCATCCGCGGCCTGACCGCCCGCGCCGCGCAGCAGTTCAACGCCGCCGGTTACGACGTGCGGTTCACCGACGACATCCGGGACAGCATCACCGCGACCACCGCCTACTTCGACCCGCCGCAGCGAGCCATCGCGGACGCGCTGGTCGCCGCGCACCTCGGCGTGGTCCGGGCCGTGCCCCGGCCGCGTTTCCTGCTGCCGACCGGCACCGTCATCGTCGTGCTCGCGAGCGACTATGCGCGCCGGTAACCGGCGCGCACCCTGGCAGTCCGCAGCAGAGCCGAGTCCGCGGGCCGGCGGCGCCCGCCGGTGAGCGGCCCGCTGGAGGCGCTCCGGCCGCTGCTCGCCGAGACCCTCGTCGCGCTGGACTTCGATGGCACCCTCGCCCCGATCGTGGCCCGCCCGCAGGATGCCCGGCCGGCCCCCGGCGCGGTGACGATGCTCACTACCCTCGCCGGCCGGGTCCGCCAGCTGGCCATCGTCACCGGCCGCCCGGCCGAGGCTGTGGTGGAGCTCGGCCGGCTACGGCACGTACCAGGGCTTGTCGTTCTGGGGCATTACGGTCTGCAACGCTGGTCCGGCGGCGTCGTCACGACCCCCGAACCGGTGCCCGGTGTCGCCGCTGCCCGCGCGGCGCTGCCCGCGCTGCTCCCGGCCGGGGCGAGCATCGAGGACAAGGTGCACAGCGTCGTCGTGCACACCCGCGGGCACGCCGAACCCGAGAGCGCCCAGCGGCAGCTTGCGGCGCCGCTCGCCGAACTCGCCTCCCGCTACGGCCTGGAACTGGTGCGCGGCCGATACGTCTGGGAGCTGCGGCCGCCGGGCACCGACAAGGGGGACGCGCTGCGCCAACTCGCCCGCCCGCTGCACCCGCGCGCCGTCCTGGTCGCCGGTGACGACCTCGGTGACCTGCCGATGTTCGCCGCGGCGGCCGACCTCGGCGTCCCGGCGGTCCGGGTGGCGGTGGTCAGCGCCGACGCCCCGCCGCAGGTGGCGGACGCCGCCGATCACGTGGTGGCCGGGCCCGCCGCCCTGATCGCGCTGCTGACCGAACTCACGGCGTGAACCGGTAGCCCATGCCGGCCTCGGTGTGCAGGTACCGCGGCCGCGGCGGGTCGGGCTCCAGCTTGCGGCGCAGCTGGGCCAGGTACACCCGCAGGTAGTTCGTCTCGGTGCGGTAGGCCGGACCCCACACTTCGGCCAGCAGCTGCCGCTGGGTGACCAGCTTGCCGCTGCCGCGGACCAGGGCCTCGAGCAACTGCCACTCGGTGGGGGTGAGGCGGACGATCTCCCCGCCGGTGCGCACCACCTGCTTGGCGGCCAGGTCGACGGTGAAATCCGCGGTCACCACCCGCGGCTGCTCCGGCGCCGGGGTGGCCCGCCGGACCGCGGCCCGCAGCCGGGCCAGCAGCTCGTCCATCCCGAAGGGTTTGGTGACGTAATCGTCGGCGCCGGCGTCCAGCGCGGCGACCTTCTGCTCCTCCTGCTCGCGGGCCGACAGCACGATGATCGGGGTGGCGGTCCAGCCGCGTAGCCCGGCGATCACCTCTGCCCCGTCCATGTCCGGCAGGCCCAGATCCAAGATCACGACATCGGGTCGGTGATGGGCCACCGCGGCGAGCCCGGCGGCGCCGTCCGCGGCGGTGAAGACGGTGAACTGGCGCGCCTCCAGGTTGATCCGCAGGGCGCGCAGGATCGCCAGTTCGTCGTCGACGACCAGCACGCTGGTCATGGCGCCCCGGCCGGCAGCGGCGGGGGCGGAGTGGCCGGTATGGCCGGTGTGGCCGGTGTGGCCGGTGTCGCCGCCCGCAGGGTCAGGGTCATCGTCAGGCCCCCGCCCGGGGTGGGGGCCGCCTCCAGCCGGCCGCCGGTCGCCTCCACGAATCCCTTCGCCACTGCCAGGCCCAGCCCGACGCCGGTGCCGCGGGACTGATCCCCGAGCCGCTGAAACGGCTCGAACATCCGCTCGTAGGAGGCGGGCGGCACCCCGGGGCCGTGATCGACGACGCGGACCACGACCCGGGCGGCGCCGGCTACCGCCTCGATCGTCGGCGGGGGCACCCCGACCGAGTGCCGCAGCGCGTTGGACACCAGGTTCGCCAGCGCCCGCTCCAGCAGCCCCGGGTCGGTCGCGACCAGCGGCAGGTCCTCGGGCAGCGACACGACCACCCGTTCGGTGCCGTCCAAGCCGCGCAGCGCCAGCAACGCCACCTCCTCCACCGACGCGGCCCGCAGCCGGGGCCGCAGCGCCCCGGCCTGCAGCCGGCTCATGTCCAGCAGGTTCCCGATCAGCCCGTCGAGCCGGTCGGCCGCCTTCTCCACGGTGGCCAGCAACTCGGCCCGGTCGGCGGGGGACAGCTCGACGTCGGTCTGGCGCAGGCTGCTCACCCCCGCCTTCACCGACGCGAGGGGGGTCCGCAGGTCGTGGCTGACCGCGGCCAGCAGCGCGGTACGCATCCGGTTGCCCTCGGCGAGCGCCTCCGCCTGCGCCGCCTGCCCGCGTAGCCGCTCCCGGTCCAAGGCCGCCGCGGCCTGGGCGGCGTAGGCCTCCAGCAGCCCGACCGCAAGCTGCTGGGTGTCCCACACCGCCAGCCGCAGATCGGCGCGGATCTCCAGTTGCTGCGTGGGGGGTCCCGGCCGCGCCGCGCCGGCGACGGCCAGCCAGCCGGCGCCGTCGCGCTCCAGCAACTGCGCCTGGGCGCCGAGGCGTTCGCTCAGGTGCGCCAGCACCGTCGCCGGTCGGTCGCTGCCCCCGAGCACCGTACGGGCCAACCCCAGCAGCGACGCCGCCTCGTCCGCGCTGACCTCCGCCTCCCGGGCCCGGCGGGCGGCCAGGTGCACGACACTGCTGACGATCACCGCCAGCAGCACGAACAGCAGCAGCGCCAGCAGGTTCTGCGGCTCGTCGATGGTCAGCGTGTGCAGCGGGGGAGTGAAATACCAGTTGATCAGCAGCCCGGCCGCCAGCGCCGCGAACAGGGCCGGCCAGAAGCCGCCGACGACGGTCACCGCCAGCACCAGCACCAGGTAGAGCAGCAGGTTGTCGGCGAGCTGCGCCGGCCGGTGCAGCGCGGTGAGCACCGCGGTCAGCGCCGGCAGCCCCGCGGCGGCGAGCAGCACCGCCCAGGCCTGCCGGCGGCCGTCGACAGCACCGACCAGCAGGGACATCCGCCGGGGCAGCGCGCGCGTCACGCCGGCCATCGTGGACCCCGGCAGCGCCGGACCGGAGCAGTCGGGGCTGATTGCTGTCATCTCCTGACCACCGAACCCCCGCCCGGACCGGACCGGCCCCCCCTTGACGAGATCTTGACGCGGTGAGCGCTGTTCCTGACGCGCTTGCCCGCGCCCGGCCGTGACCAGGCCTTTAGCGTCAAATCATGTCCCATCCCGGCCTCGATCTCGGCCCCCGAAGGCCGGAACCGGAGCTGCCGGAGACGCTCGGCTACCGGCTCAAGCGCCGGGTGCTGGGGGCGCCGCTGACCAACGATCAGCTCAAGGGCGAACGGCTGTCCAAGCTGATCGCGTTGGGGGTGCTGGCCCCGGACTGCATCTCCTCCTCGGCCTACGGCACCGAAGAGATCCTGATCGAGCTGCTGCCGGTGGCCGCGCTCGGCGCGTTCACCCTGGTCCTGCCCATCACCGGGGTGATCTTGGGCATCTTGCTGCTGCTGACGCTGTCCTACCGCGAGGTCGTGTCGGTGTACACCAAGGCCGGCGGCTCCTACGTCGTCGCCCGGGAGAACTTCGGGCCGCGGGTCGCGCAGATCGCCGCGGTCGCGCTGCTGATCGACTACGTGGTGACCGTCGCGGTGCAGACCGCCGCCGGGACCGTCGCGGTCGCCTCGGCGATTCCCGCCCTCGGCCCGTACAGCCTGGAGATCACCGTCGGGGTGGTGCTGCTGCTGGCCTACGGCAACCTGCGGGGGATCAAGGAGGCCGGCCGCGCGTTCGCGTTCCCGACCTATTTCTTCGCGGCGTCGCTGGGCTCGGTCATCGTGGTGGGCATCGTCCGCGCCCTGATCGGCGGACTGCCGCAGCTGGACCCGGCCCATATCAGCGGCGTTTACGACGTGCACCACGCGTCCGGGTTCGTCATGGGCGCGACGCTGCTGGTGCTGCTGCGGGCCTTCGCCAACGGCGGCAGCTCGCTGACCGGTTTGGAGGCCATCAGCAACGGGGTCAGCGCCTTCCAGCCCCCCGAAGGGCCGAACGCGAAACGCGCGCTGGCGATCATGTCCTGCACGCTGGCGTTCCTGGTCGGCGGCGTGTCCATCCTCGCCTACCTCACCCACGCCTCCCCGTACAAGGTCGGCTACCCGTCGGTGATCAGCCAGGAGACCAAGCTGGTCTTCGGCAACGGGGTGCTCGGGCAGGTGCTGTACATCGTGGTGCAAGCCGCCAGCGCGCTGATCCTCTACACCGGCGCGAACACCAGCTTCAACGGTTTCCCGTTCCTGGCCAGCTTCGTCGCGGAGGACGCGTTCCTGCCGCGCCAGCTGCGCCGGCGCGGGCACCGGCTGGTGTTCTCCAACGCGATCATCGTGCTGACCGTCATCTCGGTGCTGCTGCTGCTGGTCACCCGGGCGCAGGTGAACGCGCTGGTGCCGTTCTACGCGATCGGGGTGTTCACCGGGTTCACCATGGCGGGGCTGGGCATGGCCCGGCACCACCAACGGCTGCGGCAGGGCGCCTGGCGCGGCAAGCTCGCCATCAACCTGGCGGCCGGTGTCACATCCCTGATCGTCGTGCTGATCTTCGCGATCGCCAAGTTCACCGAGGGCGCCTGGGCGGTGGTGATCCTGTTCCCGGTCCTGGTCGTGGGCCTGATCCGGCTGAACCGCGAATACCGCGAAGAGGCCGAGGCGGTCCGCGAGGTGGAAAGCGATCAGCTGGACGCCGGCGCGGTCTACTCCCACCACATCGTGCTGGTCTTCGTCGACACCTTCGACCTGGCCACCATCGAGGCGCTTCGCTACGGCCGCAGCCTGCGCCCGAGCCAGCTGCGGGCGGTGCACATCGTGCTGGACAGCGCCCGGGCCGCCCGGCTGCAGGCCCGGTGGGAGTCCAGCAGCACCCAGGTGCCGCTGGAGCTGGTGGACTGCCCGGACCGCCGGCTCGGGCGGGCCGCGCTGCACCTGATCACCCGGATCGCGGCGCCCCGGACGGAGGTCAGCGTGCTGCTGCCCCGGCGCAGCTACTCGCCGCTGCTGGGCCGGCTGCTGCACGATCAGACCGCCGACAAGATCGCCCGGATCGTCAGCCGGCTGCCGTACGCCGCGGCCACGATCATGCCGTTCGACACCGCGGAGCGGCTGGCCCGGCCGACCCCCGCATCCGGGGCCGGCGCGGCTCGCCCCGCGCGGCGAGCCGGTCCCGCAGCGGACCAGGCTCCGCGCGACGCCGTCCGGGCCTACAGCGCGCCGGCTCCCCCCACGGGCGCCGACGCCATCGGCGCGCTCACCCGCGGCCGATCCGCGAGCGTCGAGGGACGGGTCCGCAGCGTGCAGGTCGTCTCGCTGGCGGACAGCCCGGTCTTCACCTGCGAGGTGGTCGACGCCACCGGCGCGGTGACCGCCCTGTTCTACGGCCGGCGCCCGATCGTGGGAATCGCCCCCGGCACCTGCCTGCGGTTGCACGGCCGGCCCACCCGGCAGGAGGGCCGGGTCGTGATGAACAACCCGCGCTATGAGCTGATCCCGGTGCCGGAAGACGTGGCGGGCTGAATAGACCTCGCCGCCGTCGGGTAGGGAACCCGCCAGCCGGACCTGGGTGATTCGGCAGGACATCCGCCGTCGACGTCGAAGAGGGTTGCCATGCGCCCCCGTGCCTTGCTGATCACCGTCCCCCTGCTGCTCGCGGCCGCGGCCGTCCCGGGGCACGCCGCAACCCGCACCGCGCCCGCCGCGGTCCCGGTGCAGGCCGCAACCCGCACCGCGCCCGCGCCCGCGCCCGCCACCGACTTCTACGCCGCCCCGTCCCCGCTGCCTCCCGGCGCCCCGGGCGCGGTGATCCGTTCCCGCCCGGCCACCCTCGCGCTCGGCCCGGGCGCGCCCGCGGTCAACGCCTGGACGGTGATGTACCACTCGAGGACCACGTCCGGCCGGGATGTGGCGGTGACCGGCACCGTGCTCACCCCGCAGGCGCCCTGGACCGGCACCGGCCCGCGCCCGGTCGTCGGGTTCGCGGTCGGCACCCAGGGCCCGGGGCCGCAGTGCGCCCCGTCCAAGCAGCTGATCGCCGGCACCGAGTACGAGAACAGCAACATCGTTCAGGCGTTGACCAAGGGCTGGGCGGTCACCGTCACCGACTACGAGGGCTACACGACCGGCAGCACTCCCACCTATGTCACCGGCCGCTCCGAGGCGCACACCGTCCTCGACGCGGTACGCGCCGCCCAGGCGTTGCCCGCCAGCGGCGTGCGCGCGAGCGCCCCGGTGGTGCTGTGGGGGTACTCCCAGGGCGGCGGCGCGTCGGCGTGGGCCACCGTGCTGCAGCCCACGTACGCGCCGTCCCTGCGGCTGCTGGCCGATGCGTCGGGCGGCGTCCCGGCCGACAGCAAGGCGGTCGGCGATTCCCTCAACGGCAACGTGGGCGCGGCGTTCCTGATGTACTCGCTGTCCGGGTTCGCCGCCGCCTACCCGCAGCAGGTCCCGCTGTACGCGCACCTGAACAGCGCCGGGCAGGCCGCCTTCGCGGCGATCCGCACGCAGTGCACCACCCAGTCGCTGCCGATGTACGCGTTCCAGGACCTGTCCCGGTACTTCCAAGGGATGACCGTGGCGCAGTTCGGCAACATCCCCAGCGTCGCCGCGGTGACCGCCGCCAACACCATCACCACCTTGCCGCAGGTGCCGCGGGTGCCGGTGTTCCAGTACCACGGGCTCGGCGATGAGATCGTGCCGCTCGCCCAGGCGATGACCTTGCACCAGACCTGGTGCGCCAAGAAGGTCACCACCACCTTCACCGGCTTCCCCGGCGAGCACCTGACCACCAACGCCGAGGCCGCCCCCTTCGCGGTGCAGTTCCTGGCCGACCGGCTCGCCGGGAAGCCGGTCGTCGGCAGCTGCCTGACCTAGCCGGCCCCGGGCGGCGCGCTCAGTCCGTGATCGCTCAGTCCGTGATCGCTCAGTCCAGCGCCGCGACCTGGTCGCTGAACCACTGCTGCGGCGGCAGCCGGGTCGCCGCGGCGGCCAGCCGGGCGGTGCGCTCCCGCCGCTCACCGGGATCCATCAGCAGACCGGCGTGGATCGCCTCGGCGGTCGCCGCCACATCAAACGGGTTGATCATCAGGGCGTCGTCGGCCAGTTCCTCGGCCGCGCCGGCCTCCCGGGAGAGCACCAGCGCCACCCCGTCGTCGGAGAGCACCGGCCCCTCCTTGGCGACCAGGTTCATCCCGTCCCGCACCGGGTTGACCACCAGCACGTCCGCCATCCGCATCGCGGCCAGCGAGCGCGGGTAGTCGTCGCTGACCTGCAGCCGGATCGGCTCCCACTCGGGGGTGCCGTACTCGTCGTTGATCTCGCGGACGGTGCGCTGGACGGCGGCGGTGTACTCCCGGTATTCGGGCAGGTCGTGGCGGCTGGGGTAGGCGAACGCGAGGTGCACCACCTGGCCGCGCCACTGCGGGCGGGTGGCCAGCAGCTCCCGGAAGGCCAGCAACCCGCGCACGATGTTCTTGCTCAGCTCGGTCCGGTCCACCCGTACGACGATCTGCCGCTGCCCGGCCCAGTCCCGCAGCCCGGCCAGCCGCGCGTTGACGTCCGTCTGATGCGCCCGCTCGCGCAACCCGTCAGCATCAACCCCAAGGCCGTGTACGGCCAGCGTCGTGCGGTGCCCACCTTGGGTGACGTGGCTGCGGCCTCCGGCCGTGCCCGCCTGCAGCGCGCAGCACGCCGCGAACGCGTCGGCCCACCGGCGGGTGAGGAAACCGGCGTGGTCGGCGCCCAGCACGCCGCGCAGCAGGGCCGCGCCGACATCGTCGGGCAGCATCCGGAAGTAGTCCGGCGGCGCCCACGGGGTGTGGGTGAAGTGCGCGATCCGCAGGTCGGGCCGGCGCTCCCGCAGCAGTCCCGGCACCAGGAACAGGTGATAGTCCTGCACCAGCACCTTCGCTCCCGGCGCCGCCTCGGCGGCCAGCGCCTCGGCGAACGCGGCGTTGTAATCCAGGTAGCCGCGCCACTCCTTGCGGAAGGTGGCATCGAAGATGGGCGCGGTCGGGCTCGCGTAGAGCAGGTGATTGACGAACCACAGCGTCGAGTTCGCGATGCCGTTGTAGGCCCGGTCGAAGGTCGTCGGCGGGATGTCCAGCAGCCGCAGCGGCGCCTCGAAGGCATCCTCGATCCGGCCGCCGCTGCGCCGGGTGGCCTCCCGATCGGCGTCCGACAGGGCGGCGCAGACCCACAGCGCGGTGCCCGACCGGGTGGCCGCCGTCAGGCCGGACACCAGCCCGCCGCCGCCGCGGCGCGCGGTGAGCGTGCCGTCGTCGCGTTCGGTGAACGAGACCGGGCCGCGGTTGGAGGCGACGAGCAGGTCAGCGGCCACGGCCCGCGACCCTAGCCGCCGCCGGGCCGGCCGGCTTGGCTGCGGTCCGCGGCGGCGCGCACCGCCCCGGGCCCGGCCCCGGCGGCGCGGACCGCCTCGGCCCAGCCCAACCCGAGCGCCGCGCTGGTCACCGTGACGTTCGCCGGCAGCGTCCGGCCCACGTGCGCGGCGCCGTTCGCAACCAGGAAGAAGCGACCGACCGCAGCCGCCATGTCCAGGTCGCTGACGCTGTCGCCGATCGCGATGGCCTGCCCGGCCGGGATCCCGCGCCGGGCCAGGTCCCAGCGCACCGCGGCGCCCTTGGAGATCCCCCGGGGCAGTAGGTGATAGACGTGGACCGGCGCGGCGTCCGGCGCCAGGCCGGTGGGCCGGCCAAGGGGGAGCACTCCGTTGTCCCGCAGCTCGAGATGCCCGGCGCCGGCCTCGGCCAGCCACCCGGACGCGGCGGCGGCCGGCACGTTGCCGCGCAACATCACGTCGACCTCATGGCCGACGTGCCAGGGCTCGTGGAGTTCCAGCCGGCCGGGGAAGGCCGCCAGCAGCTGACCGACCAGCGCGTCCGAGGCGGGGTGCCCGGCCCCGGTGAGGGCCTGCACCGAACGGCCCCGGTCCCATCCCACGAGCGCGCCGAGCTCGGCGATGTAACCGTCGGCCCCGAAGATCAGCGACGCCTCGAGCAGCTGCGCGCGGGTCCGCCCGCTCACCAGGACCAGGGTCCCCGCGCCGGCCAGGAAATCGGCGAGGGCGTGCGCCGGCTCCAGGGTGATGGACCGGTCCGCGGCCCGGAAAAAGCAGCCCGCCGGCCCGACCATGGTGCCATCCAGATCGGAGTAGATGATCACTGAGATCGCCGCTAGCTGGCTTGCGCCCGGCGGGCGGCGTATTCCGGGACGGTCAGCATCGGGGGGCGGGCATCCCCACGGATGGGGGCCTCGACCGGGATCAGTTCGGCCCCGGCGCGGACGAACTGGACCAGCTCGTGCCCCTGCAGCTCCACCCCGGAGCGCTCCAGTGCGGCCGCCACGATGCCGGCGGCCATCCGGCCCAGCGCGTCGGTGCCCTGATGCCGGTGCCGGCGGATCCCCAGGTCCACCTGGGCGAGCCCGTCCAGCCCGACCGCGGCGAGCGCGTCGACGAGCAGCCCGAGCTCGACGGCGTAGCCCGAGTCGTAGGGCAGCCGTTCCAGCAGGCCGCGCCGGGCCGCGTACTCGCCGGCCAGCGGCTGGATCACCCCGGCCAGCTGCGGCCAGAGCAGGTTGATCAGTGGCCGGGCCGCGAGCTCGGTGACCCGGCCCCCGCCCGGGGTGACCGGGGAGTCGGGCAGCGCCAGCGGCCGGTCGTAGCAGGCCTTGACCAGCTGCACGGCGGGTTCGGCCAGCAGCGGCCAGATCAGTCCGGTGACCCACGCGGCGCTGACCCCCTGCAGGTCCGCGTCCAGGTAGACCACGATGTCGCCGGTACTGACGTGCAGCGCCTTCCACAGCACGTCGCCCTTGCCCGGCCGGGTGCCGTATCCCGGCAGCACGCCCGCGGTCGCGATCACCTCGGCGCCGGCCCGGGCGGCCACCGCTGCCGTGCCGTCCCGCGAGCCGTCGTCCAGGACGAGCAGCTCATCGACCAGGCCGGCGGCCTGCAGCGGCCGGATCGCCCGCACCACACCGCCCACGGTGGCGGCCTCGTCCCGCGCGGGCAGGATGACGCTGACGGATCCGGTCTTCGCGGCCACCAGCTCCGCGACCGACGGGCCGCCCGCGCCGTCATAAGTGCGCCGGTCGAACCAGCGTCGAACGTCGGTACGCATGTCCCTTAGACTCCCAGATGCCTAGACTCCCAGACGTCAGTGCCACCCCGGTGACACCGGCATCTCATCCAGAGGGGCAGAGGGATCCGGCCCGCTGAAGCCCCGGCAACCACCGCGCGCCCCCCGGCGCGCAGCAGGTGCCAACTCCGGCCCGTCACGGTGGCGGGGAAGATGAGGAGGGCTTCATGACGTCGTTGCTCGATGCTCGCGCCGAGACCCAGAACCCCGCGGTCGCGCTGGAGTGCAAGAACTGTCATCACCGCCAGCCGCTGGCCCCGGTTCATGTCTGCCCGGAGTGCTGGGCGTCGGTGGAAGTGGTCTACGACGACGAGGCGTTGGCCCGTTGGACCCGCGCGGATGTGGAGGCCGGGCCGCAGACCATGTGGCGGTACGTCGGCTGGCTGCCCGCCGGCCACGATCCGGCCAGCCGGGTGGATCTCGGCACCGGGATGACCCGGCTGATCCGCGCCGATCGGCTCGCGGCCGAGCTCGGCATGCGGGCGCTGTGGGTCAAGGACGAATCCAGCAATCCCACCCACAGCTTCAAGGACCGGGTGGTGTCGGTCGCGCTGTCCGCGGCCCGCGAATACGGCTTCACCACGGTGGCCTGCGCCTCCACCGGGAACCTGGCCCAGTCGGTCGCGGCGCACGCCGCCGCGGTCGGGCTGCGCAGCGTGGTGCTCATCCCGCACGACCTGGAGGCGGGCAAGTCCGTGTCGGCAGCGGTGTACGGCGGCACCCTGGTCGCGGTCGAGGGTTCCTACGACGACGTGAACCGGCTGTGCAGCGAGATCGCCGGGGAGGAGGAGTGGGCGTTCGTCAACGTCAACGTTCGCCCGTTCTACGCCGAGGGGTCCAAGACGCTGGGCTTTGAGGTGGCCGAGCAGCTGGGCTGGCGCTTGCCGCAGCAGCTGGTCGTGCCGGTGGCCTCCGGCTCGCTGCTCACCAAGATTGACAAGGCGTTCGGCGAGCTGAGCCGGCTCGGTCTGGTCGATCCGACGCCCTACCGGATGTTCGGCGCCCAGGGGGAGGGCTGCTCCCCGGTCGCGACCGCCTTCGGGGACGGCTCGCTGGAGGTCACGCCGGTGCGGCCCACCGGCATCGCCAAGTCCCTCGCGATCGGCAATCCGGCCGACGGCCCGTACGCCTTGGCCGTCTGCCGCCGGACCGGGGGCGCGATCGGGGCGGCCAGCGACAGCGAGATCGTCGAAGGGATGCAGCTGCTGGCCCGCACCGAAGGGGTGTTCGCCGAGACCGCCGGCGGCGTCACCGTCGCGACGCTGCGCCACCTGCTGGCCAGCGGCCAGCTCGACCCGGATGCCGAGACCGTCATTTACAGCACCGGCGATGGGCTCAAGACGCTGGACGCCGTGGTCGACGTGGCCCGGCCGACGGCCACCATCAAGGCGTCCTATCGGGCCTTCCAGGCCGCCGGTCTGGGCTCCTGACGCCCCGCTCCCCGCTTGCACTCGGCAGGGTCGAGTGCTAAACCTGGACTAGCACTCGCGACCGACGAGTGCCAGGTCAGGGCAGTGAGGCGCCGGCATGTGCCGGGGCCGTCCGTCGCGGGCACCGTCTCGGCCTGGCCTCCTCG
>DASYGP010000003.1:0-23737 GCA_035999615.1 Mycobacteriales bacterium | reverse complement strand
TTGACCACCACGAGCTCGGGCACGTTGCCGGCGTCGACGTCCCCGAGGACGGTGCGTACGGCCGAAATCTGCATCTCCGGATCGCTGTTCGCGCCATCCACCACGTGGACGATCAGCGCCGATCCGGCCACCTCCTCCAACGTGGAACGGAAGGCCTCAATCAGCTGGTGCGGCAGATGCCGCACGAACCCGACGGTGTCCGACAGCGTCACCGCGCGCCCATCCGCGAGCTGCGCTCGGCGGACCGTCGGATCCAGGGTCGCGAACAGCGCGTCCTCGACGAGTACGCCTGCCCCCGTCAGCCGATTGAGCAGCGAGGACTTGCCGGCATTGGTGTAACCGGCGATCGCCACGCTCGGGACTGTCGAGGCCGAGCGACGGTGCCGCTTGGTTTCGCGGACCGTCGACATCGCGGCAATTTCCCGCTTGAGCTTGGTCATCCGGGCCCGCAACCTGCGTCGGTCCGTCTCGATCTTCGTCTCACCCGGGCCACGGGTACCGATGCCGCCACCACCCGCGACGCGGCCGCCGGCCTGGCGCGACATCGAATCGCCCCAACCGCGCAGCCGCGGCAACATGTAGGTCATCTGCGCGAGTTCGACCTGGGCTTTGCCCTCCGCGGAGGTCGCGTGCTGCGCAAAAATGTCGAGGATCAGGGCGGTCCGGTCGATGACCTTGACCTTGACGACTTCCTCCAGCTGGCGGAGCTGGCCGGGAGTCAGCTCACCGTCGCAGACCACGGTGTCTGCCCCGGTTGAGGCGA
Organism: Mycobacteriales bacterium; assembly: GCA_035999615.1. Classification (GTDB taxonomy): domain Bacteria; phylum Actinomycetota; class Actinomycetes; order Mycobacteriales; family CAJCIY01; genus DASYGP01. Next base: position 22,974 of record DASYGP010000003.1, on the reverse strand, counting down.
CCACGTCGCGCAGCTCCTTGGCCTTCCCCGACCCCACGTAGGTCGCCGGATCGGGTTTGTCCCGCCGTTGCACCAGCGCGTCCAGAACCTGGGAACCGGCAGTTTCGGCGAGGGCGGCGAGTTCGGCCATCGAGTTCTCGGCGTCGAGGATGGTCCCGCCGGTCCAGACCCCGATCAGGACGACCCGCTCGAGCCGCAGCTGCCGGTACTCGACCTCGGTGACGTCGGTGAGCTCGGTGGTGAGCCCGGCGATCCGGCGCAGCGATTGCCGTTCCTCCAGGGCCAGCGCGGAGCGGTAATCGGACTCGGACGGCGCGGGGAACTCGAGCTCCCCGGACAGATGGATGTCCGGGGACGGCGCGGGGGGTCCCGGCTCGCGGTCGGCTGCGTTCGGTGTTGGCATCGTCATTGGGTTCAGCGTGACACGTCCCGCTGGCATTCCGCGAGCGGGTTATTTATCGGCGGTCGGCCTAATCCCCGCGAGCCACCGCTCATCGACGGTTCCCTCGAGCACGATGACCGCCGGGCCGGTGAGCAGCACCGTCCGTCCGGTCCAGCGCACCTGCAGGCATCCGCCGGGAACCTCCACCGCCCAGGAACCCTGGTCGTGGCCGGACCGGACCGCCACCGCCACCGCGGCAGCGCATGCCCCCGTCCCGCACGAGCGGGTTTCCCCGGCCCCCCGCTCGTGGACGCGCATGACCAGCTGCCCCGGTCCTCGAACCGAGACGAACTCCACATTGGTGTCGAAATCGACCTCGGGCGGCTCGGTCAGCGGGCCCGCCTCACCCGGGTCGCCCACCTCCACCACCACGTGCGGGTTCCCCATCCAGACCTCCAGCCCGGACCAGGTTCGTCCGGCAGCCCGCACCTGCCGCTGTCGACCGGGCAGCTGCGGCGGGCCCATGTCGACGGTGATGTCCCCGTCGCCGGCGAGGGTCACCGCCTTCAACCCGTCCCTGGTGGCCAGCGGCAGCACCCCGTCGCCGGCGAGCCCGGCCTCCTGCAGCCAGCGCGCGTAGACCCGGACCCCATTGCCGCACATCTCCGCGACGCTGCCATCCGCATTGCGGTAGTCCATGAACCAGTCGGCCTGCCCGGCGAGATGCGCGACCTCATCGACCTTCGCGGTGGGCACCACCCGCAGCACCCCGTCGGCGCCGATCCCGGCCCGCCGATCGCACAGCGCGCGGACCAACGCGGGGGTCAGCGTCAGCGCCCCGTCGATGTCCGGCAGCAGGACGAAGTCGTTTTGCGTCCCGTGCCCCTTGGCGAACTGCATGAACTCAGGTTACGGCGGCCAGCGCTTCCCTCGCCGTTGCGACCGGAACAATCCGCGGGTCGCCGCGAAACCAGGACCGCTGGCGGCGGGCGTACCTACGGGTGGCTCGGACCGTCGCCTCGGCGGCGGCCACCGGGTCATCGGGCATCGCCAGAACCTGCGCGTAGCCCAGCGCCTTGCGGGCGGTGGGGGCGCCCGCGAGCCCGTCCTCGCGAAGTGCGGTTACTTCCTCGACCAGCCCGGCGCGGAACATGTGCGCGACCCGATCCTCGATCCGCTCGGCGAGATCGGCCCGGGACACCCCGAGTTGGACCGTCGGCCAGCGGTAGCGCCCATCCGGCATCGTCGCCGAGAAGCTGCCGGTCAACGCCACCACCTCCAGGGCGCGCACGATCCGCCGCCCGTTCGAGGGCAGCATCGCCTTGGCGGCAACGGGGTCGGTGAGCGCGAGCCGGCGGTGCAGCGCCGCCGGCCCAACCGCTTCCAGCTCTTCTTCCAGCTCGGCCCGGACGGCCGGATCGGTCGGTGGGAGGGCCAGATCGTCGAGCAAGGCCCGCAGATACAATCCGGAACCGCCGACGACGATTGGGGTCACCCCGCGGGCGAGCAGCTCGTCGACCACGGCGATCCCGCGCCGCTGATAGTCCGCGACCGACGCCCGCTCCCGCACGGCCCAGATATCCAGCAGGTGATGCGGGATCCCCTCCCGTTCGTGGGCGGGCAGCTTGGCGGTGCCGATGTCCATGCCGCGGTAGCACTGCATCGCGTCGGCGTTGACCACCTCCCCGCCCAGGGCATGCGCCAGCGCCAGCCCCAGCGCCGTCTTGCCGGCTGCGGTGGGCCCGACCACCGCGACCACGCGCGGCCGGCTCCCGCCGCAGCTGCCCTCGCCGCCCATGGCCGCGACCCTATGCGGGGTCGGCCGGTCGGCAGCTGGTCAGCTGGTCAGCGTGAGCACGAAGTACCCGACGCCGTGCGGGGCCCCGCGCCACAACAGCTGACCGCGCAGCCGAGCGCCCACTGCCCCGGCCAGCGCCTGCAACGCGGGCCGGCCGGCCACCCACAGCCGGCCGTCATCGGCCGGGTCCAGCGCCAACAGCGCGGCCGGGTCCCCGCCGCACACCGCGGCCACGACCGCTTCGTCGTAGGCCGTCCCGCGGCCGTCGTCACCAACCGGCGTCTGCAGCGGATAGCCGGAACCGTCGGCGAGCACCAGCAGGCCGACTCGGGCCGCGCCGGCCGCCAGCGCCGCCCCCATTCGGGCGCACTCATCGGGCCCGGCATCGGCGGCCAGCTCCTGCAGCCGGAGCGCCGGTGTCTGGCGGTCGGCGAGCAGCCACCGGCCGATGGTCAAGGACAGCGGCAGCGTCGCCGGACCGGCTGCGTCGGGCGGACCGGCTGGGTGGGGTGGGCCGGCTGGGTGGGGCGACTCGGCCAAGTGGGGCGGGCCGGCCAAGTGGGGCGGGCCGGCCGGGTGGGGCGGGCCGGCTAGGTAGGGCGGCTCGGCCAGCCCGTACGGGGCCAGCGATCCGGTGGCGCCCGGATCGTGACGGCGCGTGACCGGACCGGCGCCGACCAGCCCGAGCAGGTCCAGGTCGGCGGCGAGCAGCCGATCGATCGCCCGCCCGCAGGCCGCACGGCACTCGGCCAGCTCCCCCGCCGCGCCAACGGCCATCGCCGGCACCAGGGCCGGCGGATGCGGGCAGATCGCGGCGGCCACGAGCATCCGGTGACCCCGCTCAGCAGCTCAGACGGCGGGGACGGTGACGGAGAGCGGGGCGGCTCCGGCCGCGGTCCGTGCCGCGGACGGCGCCCCCAGGCGGGGCAGCCCGAGCAGGACACCGGAGCCCGCAGCCGCGGCAGGCGAGGGGTCGGCCTGGCCGGCGGCCCAGACATCGCCGGCCCGGGTACGCCGATGACTGTGCACCGGGCCGTCGGCGACCAGGTGATGCGGGGCGGCGTAGGACACGACCGTCTGCACCACGTCGCCGGGGCGCACGCCGCCGGGGTCCTGGACATGCACCAGCCGGCCGTCCCGCGCCCGCCCCGAGATCCGGGCGGTGGCCCCGTCCTTACGGCCCTCCCCCAACGACACCAGCACCTCCACCGGCCGACCGACCTGCGCCCGGTTGCCGGCGAGGGCCGCCTGCTCGACGACCTCGGTCAGCCGGGCGTACCGCTCGGCAACCAGATCGGGGGGGACCTGCCCGGGCATGCTCGCCGCAGGGGTTCCTGGCCGGGGTGAGTACTGAAAGGTGAACGCGGAGGCGAATTCGGCCCGGCGCACCACGTCCAGCGTGGCGCGGAAGTCGTCCTCGGTCTCCCCGGGGAAACCGACGATCAGGTCGGTGCTGATCGCGGCGTGCGGCATCGCGGCCCGGACCTCGTCGATGATCTGCAGGTAGCGCGCCGCCCGGTAGCTGCGCCGCATCGCCCGCAGCACCGTGTCGGACCCGGACTGCAGCGGCATGTGCAGCTGCGGCATCACGTTGGCGGTGCGGGCCATCGCCTCGATGACATCGGCGGAGAAATCGCGCGGATGCGGGCTGGTGAACCGGACCCGCTCGAGCCCGGGCACCTCACCGCAGGCAGTGAGCAGCTTGGCGAACGCGCCCCGGTCCCCGAAGTCCGAGCCGTAGGAGTTCACGTTCTGACCGAGCAGGGTCACCTCCAGCACCCCGGCCGCAGCCAGGGCGTGCACCTCGGCCAAGATCTCGGCGGCCGGCCGGTTCCGTTCGGTCCCGCGCAGCGCGGGCACGATGCAAAACGTGCAGGTGTTGTTGCAGCCGACGCTGATCGACACCCACGCGCTATAGCTCGATTCCCGCCGGGCCGGCAGCGCCGAGGGGAACGTTTCCAACGCCTCGAGCAACTCCAGCTGCGACTCCTGCTCGACCCGGGCCCGCTCTAGCAGCGCCGGCAACGAACCGAGGTTGTGCGTGCCGAACACCACATCAACCCACGGGGCGCGGCGGGTCACCACCGCGCCGTCCTTCTGCGCCAGGCAGCCGCCGACCGCGATCTGCATGCCCGGCGTCACCGCCTTCACGGAGGCGAGACGACCGAGATTGCCGTACAACCGGTTGTCGGCGTTCTCCCGCACCGCGCAGGTGTTGAACACCACGAGGTCCGGGGTCCGTTCCGCGGCGCCGGGCACGTCGGTGGCCCGCTGCCAGCCGTCGGCCTCCAGCACGCCCGAGATGCGTTCCGAGTCGTGCACGTTCATCTGGCACCCGTAGGTGCGTACCTCGTAGGTCCTGCCCTGGCCGCTCATGGTGGGTCCAGCCTACGGGCGATCCTCGTCGCGCTGCCCCAGCAGCTGCGCAAGCCGGCCGGCGCCGATGTTGCCGCCGGAAAGGATCACCCCCACGCGGGCCCCGGCCACGTCCGGCACCGCGCCGGCGAGCAACGCGGCGAGCCCGGCGGCGCCGCCGGGCTCGATCACCTGATGTAGCCGCTCGATCGCCCACCTCATCGCGTCCACCAGCTCCTCCTCGCTCACCGTCAGCACCCCGGTCAGCAGCGGGCGCAGCACGGCGAACGTCAGCGCGCCGGGCGCGCCGGTGGCCAGGCAGTCCGCGACCGTGCGCGGCGGGGGGATGCTGACCGGGCGGCCAGCCGCCAGCGAACGCACCCAGTCATCCCCGGTGGCCGGCTCCACCCCGTAGATGCGGACGCCGGGGCACAGCGCCGCCGCCACGGTGGCGCAGCCGGCGAGCAGGCCGCCCCCACCCAGGGGCACCAGCAGCACGTCGAGCGGGCCGGCGTCGGCGATGAGTTCGAGGGCGGCGGTGCCCTGCCCGGCGATCACGTCCGGGTGGTCGAACGGGGGGATCAGCACCGCCCCGGTGGCGGCGGCAACCTGGGCGGCTACCGCAGCCCGATCCTCGACGTACCGGTCATAGCCGACGATCTGCGCGCCGTACCCTTGCGTTGCTTTCCGTTTCGAGCTTGGTGCGTCGTGCGGCATCACGATGGTGGCCGGCACTTCGAACAGGCGAGCGGCGAGCGCGACGGCCTGCGCGTGGTTGCCCGAGGAGAAGGCGACCACTCCCCTGCTGCGTTGGGTCGGGGTCAGCCGGGCCAGCGCGTGGTAGGCGCCGCGGAATTTGAACGCGCCCACCCGCTGCAGGTGTTCGGCCTTCAGCGCCACCCGGGCGCCGGTCAGCGTGTCCAGCGTGCGGCTGGTCAGCACCGGGGTGCGGTGCGCGATGCCGGCGAGCACCGCGGCGGCCGCCTCGACGTGGCCGAGGGTGACCTCCCGCACGGTCAGTGCGCGACTTCGCTGGCCCGGGATTCGCGCACGACCGTGACCCGGATCTGCCCCGGGTAGGTCAGTTCGTCCTCGATCTGCTGGGCCACCTCGCGGGCCAGGATCTGGGCGCCGAGGTCGTCGATGGCATCGGGTTGCACCATCACGCGGATTTCCCGGCCGGCCTGCATCGCGAAGACCTTCTCCACGCCGGGCTTGGCGGCCGCGATCTGCTCGATCCGCTCCAGCCGGTGCACGTAGGACTCGAGGCTTTCCCGGCGCGCGCCCGGCCGTCCCCCCGAGCACGAGTCGGACGCTTGGGTGAGCACGGCCTCCAGGCTGTGCGGGGCCACCTCGTTGTGATGCGCCTCGATCGCGTGCACCACTTCGTCGGACTCGCCGAGCTTGCGGGCCAGCTCGGCACCGATGATCGCGTGACTGCCTTCGACCTCATGGGTCAGCGCCTTGCCGATGTCATGCAAGAACGCACACCGTTTGATCAGCGGCACGTCCAGCCGGAGTTCGGCCGCCATCGTGCCGGCGATGTGCGCGGTCTCGAGCAGATGGCCGAGCACGTTCTGGCCGTATGAGGTGCGATAGCGGAGTCGACCGAGGTGATCGATGAGGATGTCGTCGATCTCGGTGATCCCGACGGCGACCAGCGCCGCCTCACCGGCCCGGCGGCAGAGCGCCTCGACCTCGATCTTCGATTTCTCGTAGGTCTCCTCGATCCGTTGCGGGTGGATCCGGCCGTCGAGCACCAGGCTCTCCAGGGTCAACCGGCCGACCTCACGGCGGACCGGGTCGAAGCAGGACAGCAGTACCGCCTCCGGCGTGTCATCGATGATCACGTTTACGCCGGTGACCGCCTCGAAGGCGCGGATGTTGCGGCCCTCCCGGCCGATGATCCGGCCCTTCATCTCATCGCCAGGCAGGTGCAGCACGCTGACCACCGATTCGGCGGTCTGCTCGCTGGCAACCCGCTGCACGGCCAGCGTCACGATGGAGCGGGCCCGCTTCTCGCCTTCCTCCCGGGCCTCGTTCTCGATGTCGCGCACGATCAGCGCGGCCTCCCGGCGGGCCAACTGTTCCTGCTGGCGGACCAGTTCGGCCCGCGCGTCGGCCGCTGTCATGGCCGCCAGCCGCTCCAAGGTGGCCTGCTGCTCGGCCTCGCAGGCCGCGACGTGCGCCAGCTGCTGATCTAGGTCGGCGGCTCGAGCGGCGGCCGCCGCGTCGCGGGCCGCCACCCGGCCGGCGTGCGCCTCGATCCGGGTCTCCCGCTCCTCCAGGCGCGCCTCCCGGTCGACCAGCCGCTGTTCCCGGGCCTCACCCTCGACCCGCGCCTCGGCCCGCTGCTGGGCGACGAGCCTTCGGGCCTGCTCCAGCTCCCGCTCGGCGGCTTCACGCTCACCGACGCTGTCCTGGTGCTGTTTGTCGTCGAGTGCCCGCTCGCGTTCCGCGTCGACCGGGTCCCGCTCGGCGCCGATGAGCCGCTGCCGGCCCGCCGCGAGCTGTCCCTCGGCTTCCGCCAGCCGCGCCTGAACGGCGGCCAGCTCACCGGGGTGGACGTCGAGGGCATCGGGAGTCCGCGGGGTCTCGACGTAGCCGGGCCGGTCGATAGGCGCTTGATGGGTAGCCGGAAGCCGGCGCAGCAGTAGGACCACCACGGTGATCAGGACCAGGAGCGCGACGATCAGGACGACAGCCAGGGCCTGCACCGCTCACCTCCATGTCTCAGGCGCGGATGTCCCGCGCCGACACGGTGAGCCCACACACCGACCGCGCCCGAGGACAGGCGCCGCCGATCTGGTCGGGCCCGAGGGCCCGGCTATGCGCCCTGCCGAGGCAAGGCTGTCATCTGGCTAACGTGCTCTCGTCGCCGAAAGCGGTTCAAGGTCCTGCGCTATACCTGCCGACAGGCGGAATGGCCTGCCGTGGGATCACCGTAAACGCCAGCGTAGGTCGGGTGCGTCCCCGGCAGCAAGCATGAGCCCGGTGGACCGCTCGGGCGGGCCCGGGACAACCGGGAGATCGGCGGCCTAGACGTCAGGGTTCGCGTCGAGGTTGGCGTCGGCATCGGCGTCGACCAATTCGCGCAGCAGCCGTCCGACCAGGGCACCGTCAAAGCCCCGCCGGCTGAGCTGGCCGGCGAGTCGGCGCGTCCGCACGTGCGGTTCGAGCCGGGCCATGGCGGGCAGCCGCTTGGCGATCAGGGCCCGCGCCGCCACCTCATCGTCCGGTACGTCAGGTTCGTCCAAAGCGCCGGCCGCGACCTCGGGTGCCACCCCCTTGCTCCGCAGCTCGTTGGCCAAGCCGCGGCGACCGCGCTGCGGGCCCTTGCGGGCGATGTAGTCGCGGGCGTAGGCCGCATCGTCGATCAGGCCAACGTGCTCGAGGCGGCGGACGACGTCCCGGACGGCCGCCGGCGGATGCTCGCGCCGTTCCAGGGCCCGCTGCAGCTGCGCGCGGGTCCAGGCCCGCTGAGCCAGCAGGGCCAGCGCCTGCTCCTGGATCTCCTCCTGCTCCTGGATCTCCTCCTGGCTCTTGGGCTGGCCCTGGTCCTGGTTGCTGGCCGGGACGGCCGGGCTGGTGGGGCTGGCCGGGCTGGTGGGGCTAGTCGGGCCGGCCGGCATGTCCGGCATATTCGGTACGGCGGGCACGTCCGCCACGACCGGTGCGACCGGCAGGTCCGGCAGGTCCGGCAGGTCCGGCACCAAGCGCAAATGCCCCGACGGGGCCGATGTGCGCGTGCGGTGCGTGGAGTGCGAAGTGCGCGCCGGCCGCCGCGGGCCGCCGGACCTCGGCGGCTGAACGGGCATCCGGGACTAGAAGTCGACCGGGACGGGCGCGAGCTCGTCCACGTTGATGACGTCCAGCACCGGGCCGATCCCCAGCTTTTCCTTGATCTTCTTTTCGATCTCGTTCGCGAGGTCGGGGTTGTCCCGCAAGAACTGCCGGGCGTTCTCCTTGCCCTGACCGAGTTGATCGCCTTCGTAGGTGTACCAGGCGCCGGACTTCCGCACGAACCCGTGCTCGACGCCCATGTCGATCAGGCCGCCCTCGCGGCTGATCCCCTGGCCGTAAACGATGTCCATCTCGGCCTGCCGGAACGGGGGCGACAGCTTGTTCTTGACGACCTTCACCCGGGTCCGGTTGCCGACCGCGTCGGCGCCGTCCTTGAGGGTTTCGATGCGCCGCACATCAAGGCGGATCGAGGCGTAGAACTTCAGCGCCTTCCCGCCGGTGGTCGTCTCGGGAGAGCCGAACATCACGCCGATCTTCTCCCGCAGCTGGTTGATGAAGATCGCGGTGGTCCCGGAGGTGTTGAGGGCGCCGGTGATCTTGCGGAGGGCCTGGCTCATCAGCCGGGCCTGCAGCCCCACGTGGCTGTCCCCCATCTCGCCTTCGATCTCGGCTCTGGGCACGAGTGCGGCCACCGAGTCGACGACGATGACATCCAGCGCGTTGGAGCGGATCAGCATGTCCATGATCTCCAGCGCCTGCTCGCCGGTGTCCGGCTGGCTGACCAGAAGCGCATCGGTGTCCACGCCCAACGCCTTGGCGTAGATCGGGTCCAGGGCGTGCTCGGCGTCGATGAAGGCGGCGATGCCGCCCGCCGCCTGCGCGTTCGCCACCGCGTGCAGAGCCACGGTGGTCTTTCCGGAGGACTCCGGCCCATAGATTTCCACCACCCGGCCACGGGGCAGCCCACCGATGCCGAGCGCGACATCCAGCGCGATCGAACCGGTAGGAATGACCCGGATCGGCGGCCGGATGTCATCGCCCAGGCGCATCACCGACCCTTTGCCGTACTGCTTGTCGATCTGAGCGAGCGCAGCCTCGAGGGCCTTGGTGCGGTCAGGGGTGGGTGCTACTGATGCCATGACGCCCTCCGGGGCTCTCGTGAGTCGGCCGCTACGAACGGCGGTGACGCTAATCCGGGGCGCCGACAAGAATGCCGGTCACGGCCCGGGTTGTGGACACCCGTAGCGATGTCCACAAAAATAGCCGAACGTCTGTTCGAGTCCAGCCGCGACACGCCGCGGTTCGTGGGTTCATGGGTTCACGGGTTCACGGGTTCGCGGTGATCGAACCGGCGGCTCAGTCGGCGACCGCTACCGCCGCGGGGAGGTCGCCGGCCTCGTGGCGTAGCGCCCGCAACAGTTCGGTCAGCTGCTGGACGGCTTCCGGCGGGGTGCCGCGCAGCCCGAAGCGCATCGCCGTCAGTGCGTTCGTGGCCGCGCCGACGACCTCCACCCCGTTCCCGGTCAGTGAGACCAGCGTGGTCCGTCGATCGGTGGGGTGCGCGGAGCGGGCCACCAGACCGTCGCGCTCAAGCCGGTCCACGATCCCGGTGACGGATGCCGGGTGCAGCATCAGCCGTTCCCCCATCGCCGACATCGGCAGGGCGCCGGACCTGGCAAAGGTGAGCAGCACCAGTGCTTCGTAGCGGGCGAAGCTCAACTCAAAGGGCTTCAGCGCGCGGTCGACAGCCGCCTGCAACAACTGTTGCACCCGCATCACCGAGGTCACCGCGGCCATGTCGCCGGCCGGACCGAAACGGTGTTCCCACTGTCGGGCCGCCTCCGCGATCGGATCGAACGGCAGGACCATCAGAACCGGGCCGGTTCGGTGTACACGCCCCACTCGGCCCGCAGCGCATCGCAGATCTCGCCGAGGGTGGCCTCGGCCCGGGCCGCGTCGAGCATGGGCGGGATGGAGTTCTCCCCGGCCCGCACGGCCTCGACCATGGCGGCGAGCGCCGCGCTGACCGCATCGTGATCGCGTCCCGCCCGGCGGGCGCCGAGCGTGGCGTTCTGCTCGCGTTCCACCTCATGCCCGACTCGCAGGATCGCGAGTTCCTCCTCGCCTTCCGGAGCGTCGGTCAAGGTGTTGACGCCGACGACCTTCTTGTCGCCCTTTTCCAAGGCGATCTGGTAGGCGAACGCGCTCTCCGCGATCTCACCGGTGAACCAGCCATCCTCGATGCCCCGCAGGATGCCGGCGGTGATGGTGCCATCCGAGCCCATCTCCCGGATCTTGCTGAAGATGGCCTCGGCCTCGGCCTCGATGCGGTCGGTGAGTTGCTCGACGTACCAGGAGCCACCCAGCGGATCGACGACATTGGTGACGCCCATCTCCTCGAGCAGGACCTGCTGGGTCCGCAGCGCGATGTGCGCGGCGCGGCCGCTCGGCAGCGCCAACACCTCATCCAGCGCGTTGGTGTGCAGCGACTGCGTCCCGCCCAAGACCGCCGCGAGGGCCTCGACGGCGGTGCGGACAATGTTGTTGTCCGGCTGCTGCGCGGTCAGGCTCACTCCGGCGGTCTGGGTGTGGAAGCGCAGCTGCTGCGCCTTTTCGGTGGTGGCACCGTAAACATCGCGCAGCCAGCGCGCCCAGATCCGCCGGGCGGCGCGGAATTTGGCGATCTCTTCGAAGAAGTCCAGGTGGGCGTCGAAGAAGAAGCTCAACCCGGGGGCGAACTGGTCCACCGACAGGCCGCGGGAAAGCCCGAGCTCGACGTATCCAAAACCGTCCGCGAGGGTGAAGGCGAGTTCCTGCGCGGCGGTCGAGCCGGCCTCTCGAATGTGATAACCCGAAACCGAAATCGGTTTGTACGACGGAATGTTGGCCGAGCAATACTCCATCAGGTCACCGATCAGGGCCAAGTGCGGCTCGGGCGGGAACAGCCACTCCTTCTGGGCGATGTACTCCTTGAAGATGTCGGTCTGCAGGGTGCCGTTGAGCTGCTCGGCGGTGAACCCCTGCCGCTCCGCGGCTACCAGGTACATGCAGAACACGGGGACGGCCGGCCCGCTGATCGTCATGGACGTGGTGACCTCACCCAGCGGGATGTCGGCGAACAGCGCGTCCATGTCGGCGGCGGAGTCGATCGCGACGCCGCAGTGGCCGACCTCACCCAGGGCCCGCGGGTCATCGGAATCGCGGCCCATCAAGGTCGGCATGTCGAAGGCGACGGACAGGCCACCGCCGCCCTGGCCGAGGATCATCCGGTAGCGCTCGTTGGTCTGCTGGGCGTTGCCGAAACCGGCGAACTGGCGAATGGTCCACGGCCGGCCGCGGTAACCACTCGCGTGCAGCCCGCGGGTGAAGGGGTACTCCCCCGGCCAGCCGATGCGCTCGAAGCCGGCGTAGGCGTCGCCCGGGCGCGGCCCGTACACCGGCTCGACCTGCACTCCGGACAACGTGGTGAAGTCGGCATCACGCACCTTGCCGGCTGCGAGGGCCTCATCGAACCTGCGCTGCCAGCGCTCCCGGCCAGCATCGATGTCCTGCGCACCGCCGGGCACCTGCCCGGCGCTGGGGTTCGTGGGGCTAGTCATAGGTGCCCTCCTGAGGCAGGCGATCCGCGTGGTCCACAAAGCTATGGAGCCATACTATCGGGCTCCGTAGCTTTTTGTGGGTGTCGACGGGTTCAGGTGGTCGACGGTTTCGGGGCGATCGGCTTCGGGGCGGTCGACAGTTTCAGTGTTCGCGGGCCGGCACGTCGAACTGGGCGCACACGCCCCGCCAGACGGTCTTGACGTCCGCGCCGTCGTCGAGCGCCTCCCGCACCGTGCGCCCGCCCAGGCTGGCCAGCACCTGATCCCGGGCCACCGAGTCGGCGTAGCCGGCCCCGAACTGGCGTTCCATTCGGGTCCAAAATTCGGTGATCCTCATCACCGGCCAGAGTACGGGCGACCGCGGCCCAACCGGTAGACCGGGCGTGGCGAAGTGGGCATTGCTGGCGGCGAGGCGGCGTGGGGCGGCGGCGGGGCGTGGACTGGCGGCGGCTGCCACAGCCTCGCTGCCCTACGCCTCGCTGCCCTACGCCTCGCTGCACCATGCCCGCCGCCCCACGCCCGCCGCCCCGCAACACGCGAAGCCGTGCCAACGCCGCACCTCCTGTCGCGAATGGAGCGAAATCGCGACCGAGTGGAGCGATATCGCTGCTGCAGAGATCAACTAACGACGATTTCGCTCCACTCGGCTGGGTCGCCGCAGCCAGGTGCGGCGCCTCCCCCGGCCGCATCCGCCTCGCGAGGATCCACCGGCCACATCCCCTCCGGCGCATCCCCGCCGGCGCATCTCCCCCACGCCTCTGCCTCTCGCTCATCCCCTACGGCGGCCGAAGCGGGGGCCGCACGGCCTCGGGCTGGAGGAGTGGAGCGATATCGCGGCCGGGTGGAGCGATATCGCTGCTGCAGAGATCAACTAACGACGATTTCGCTCCACTCGGCTGGGCCGCCGCAGCCAGCGACGGCGCATCCCTCCGCCACGCTTCCGTACGGCTCGCATTCGCGAAGGCGGCCCTGCTGGATGTCGGAGGTACGGGGCAGGATGGTGCTCGTGCCTTCGAGCCGGTTCTCCCCCGCCACGCGCGCGTGGTTTGCGGGTGCGTTCGCCGCCCCCACGGCGGCGCAGGTCGGCGCGTGGGAGGCGATCTCCTCCGGCCGGGACGCGTTGGTCGTGGCGCCGACCGGCAGCGGGAAGACTCTGGCGGCGTTCTTGTGGTCGCTGGACCAGTTGGCGGCCGAGCCGGTGCCGCCAGACCCGAAGCTCCGTTGCCGGGTGCTGTATGTCTCCCCGCTGAAGGCCCTCGCCGTCGACGTGGAACGCAACCTGCAGGCGCCGCTGATCGGGATCCGGCACGCCGCGGCACGGTTGGGTCACCTTCAGGCAGACATCACCGTCGGCGTGCGATCGGGCGACACCACGCCGGACGCGCGCCGGCAGCTCGTGCGCACCCCCCCGGACATCCTCATCACCACACCAGAATCGCTGTTTTTGCTGCTGACCAGCGCCGCCCGGGAAACCCTGCGCGGGGTCCGGACGGTGATCATCGATGAGATCCATGCGGTCGCCTCCACCAAGCGTGGGGCGCACCTCGCGCTGTCGCTGGAACGGCTGGACGCGCTGCTGGACCGGCCGGCGCAGCGAGTGGGGTTGTCGGCGACGGTGCGGCCGCTGGATGAGATGGCCCGGTTCCTCGGCGGGACGCGGTCGGTCGAGGTGGTGGCTCCACCCAGCTCTAAGACGATCGAGGTGACCGTCGAGGTCCCGGTCGAGGACATGTCCTCGCTCGGCGAACCGATCGAGGGGCCGCCCGAGGGCGGAAGCGCGGCCGGTGCGCAGCCGAGGACCAGCATCTGGCCGGCCCTCGAAGCCCGGATCGTCGAGCTCATCGAGGCGCACCGCAGCACCCTGGTGTTCGCCAATTCCCGGCGGCTGGCCGAACGACTGTGCGCCCGCCTGAATGAGATTGCCGCCGACCTTCCCGACCAAGACTTCGCGCCCCCGGCCGAAATTATGGCGCAGGCCGGCGCGACGAGGGGGGCGCGAGCGGACATCGCCAGGGCCCATCACGGCAGCGTGAGCCGGGAGCAGCGCACCGAGATCGAGGAGGCCCTCAAGGCCGGCCGTCTGCCCGCAGTGGTGGCCACCTCGTCCCTGGAACTAGGCATCGATATGGGGGCGATCGATCTCGTGGTGCAGGTCGAGTCGCCCCCGAGCGTGGCCAGCGGCCTTCAGCGCGTCGGGCGAGCCGGCCATCAGGTGGGTGCGATCAGCCGGGGGGTCGTGCTGCCCAAATACCGCGGGGATCTGGTGCAGGCCGCGGTTGTGGCCGAGCGGATGAGCGCCGGTCTGATCGAGGCGATGCGTTATCCCCGCAACCCATTGGACGTACTGGCCCAGCAGGTGGTTGCGATGTGCGCCCTCGACACCTGGGACACCGAAGACCTGCTCGCCCTCGTGCGCCGCGCGGCCCCCTTCGCCGGTCTGCCGGCCAGCGCATACGAAGCCGTGCTGGACATGCTCGCCGGGCGCTACCCGTCCGATGATTTCGCCGAGCTCCGGCCCCGCCTGGTCTGGGATCGGATCGCCGGGACGGTAACCGGCCGGCCTGGAGCGCAGCGACTCGCCGTCACCTCGGGCGGCACGATCCCCGACCGCGGCCTGTTCGGTGTCTTCCTCGTCGGCTCGGGTGATCCCTCCCCGGGGACGGGGGCAAGACCCGGTCGCGTGGGTGAACTCGATGAGGAGATGGTTTACGAGTCGCGCGTCGGCGACGTGTTCGCGCTCGGCGCGAGCAGCTGGCGCATTGAGGAGATCACCCACGACCGGGTGTTGGTCAGCCCCGCGCCTGGGGTACCGGGCAAGTTGCCGTTCTGGAAGGGCGACGCGCCGGGGCGCCCGGTGGAACTGGGTCGGGCCGTCGGCGCGTTCCTGCGCGAGCTGGGGCGCGCCTCCCCCGCGCAGGCGCTGGCCAGGGCCCGGGCCGCCGGGCTGGATCAGCGCGCCGCCGGGAACCTGGTCGCCTACGTCACCGAACAGCGGGCCGCCACCGGGATCGTGCCGGACGATCGAACCCTGCTGGTCGAGCGCTTTCGCGACGAACTCGGGGACTGGCGGGTGGTGATCCACTCCCCGTTCGGGGCGCCGGTGAACGCGCCCTGGGCGCTCGCTCTTTCCGCTCGGCTTCGGGAGCGCTACGGCGTCGACGTGCAGGCCCTGCACTCCGACGACGGCATCGTGCTGCGCCTGCCCGAGCTCGAGGAACCGCCCAGCGCCGCCGAGGTCATCTTCGAACCGGACGAGGTCGAGCCGCTGGTCCAGGCGGAGGTAGGCGGCTCCGCGCTGTTCGCGTCCCGGTTCCGGGAATGCGCCGGTCGAGCGCTGCTGCTCCCGCGCCGCGACCCCGGCCGCCGCACGCCGCTGTGGCAGCAGCGCCAACGCTCCGCCCAGCTGCTGTCCGTGGCCGCGACCTTCGGCTCGTTCCCGATCGTCCTGGAAACCATGCGCGAGTGCCTGCAGGACGTCTTCGACGTGCCGGGGCTGACCGGGATCATGCGTGACCTGGCGGCCCGGAGCATCCGGCTGGTCGAGGTCGAGACCCCGGCCGCCTCCCCGTTCGCCCGATCCCTGCTGTTCGGGTATGTCGCGGCGTTCCTCTACGAGGGGGACGCTCCGCTGGCCGAGCGGCGGGCGCAGGCACTCGCACTCGACAGCGGGCTGCTCGCCGAACTCCTCGGTCAGGCCGAGTTGCGGGAACTGCTCGACCCGGAGGCGTTGGCCGAGGTGGAGCGGCAAGTGGCCTGGCTGAGCCCGGAACGGCGGGCCCGCGACCTGGAAGGCACCGCGGATCTGCTGCGACGGCTGGGTGATCTATCGAGTGCCGAGGCGCTGGCCCGGGGCGCGAGCGCCCCGTGGCTGGCCGAGCTGGAAGCAGCCCGGCGGGCACTCCGCCTGCGGATCGCCGGCGAGGAGCGCTGGATCGCCGTGGAGGACGCCGGCCGTTACCTCGACGCGGTCGGCGCTCCGCTGCCGGTGGGGGTGCCGGACGCCTTCCGTACCCCCGTGGCGGATCCGCTGGGCGACCTGGTCTCGCGCTACGCCCGCACCCACGGGCCGTTCGTGCCGGCCGATGTCGGCCGGCGACTTGGGCTCGGCGTCGCGGTGGTGCAGGGAGCGCTGGCCCGGCTGGCCGCCGCCGGGCGGGTGGTTTCCGGCGAATTCCGCCCGGGTGGCTCCGGCCTTGAATGGTGCGACGCCGAGGTACTGCGCATGATCCGCCGCCGTTCGCTGGCGCGGCTTCGGCACGAAGTGGAACCGGCGCCCGCCGAGGTGCTGGGGAGGTTTCTCCCGCAGTGGCAGGGCATCGGACAGGGCGGCGGGTCCGCTGCCGACGCGGTGCTGCGCGCGGTCGAACAACTCGCCGGGGTGGCGGTGCCGGCCAGCGCGCTGGAGTCGCTGCTGCTGCCCGCCCGGGTGGTGGGCTACGAACCGGCGCTGCTCGATGCCCTCACCAGCGCCGGTGAGGTCAGCTGGTCGGGCGCCGGGGCGCTGCCCGGTCAGGACGGGTGGCTGGCGCTCGCGCCGGTCGACCTGGCCCCGCTCGTGCTCCCGGCCGCGGACGAAAGCGCCGTCGCCACCGGGCTGCACCGCGCCGTGCTTGACGCTTTCGCCGACGGTTCGGCGCTGTTCTTCCGGGCCCTGGCCGATCGGGTCGCTGGCCAGCTGGTGGCCGGCGGGCTGGAGGCCGGCGGGCTGGAGGCCGGCGGCCTGGGCACGCCCGACACTCCGAGCGAGCCGCTCCCGACGGACGCGGCGCTAGGCGCAGCGCTCTGGGATCTGGTCTGGGCCGGTTTTTTGACCAACGACACCCTGGCGCCGTTGCGGGTGCGCCTGGCCGCCGGGCCAGGCGGGGGCACCGCGCACCGCGGGCGGCGGATGCCACCACGGCCGCGCGGCGGGCGTTACGCGGGACTCGGCCGACCGACGCTCGCGGCGGGAGAACCCCTCAGCGCGGCTGGAGGTGGGCGCCGGCCGGCGCTTCCCACCCGCGGGGGTCCGCCCACGATGGCGGGCCGCTGGTCCGCGGTACCGGGGCGGGAAACCGACCCGACCCGGCGGGCCCTGACCGCCGCCGAGGTGCTGCTCGACCGACACGGGGTCGTCACGCGCGGCGCCGTGACGGCCGAACGGCTCCCGGGCGGGTTCGCCGCCGTCTATCCGGTGTTCAAGGCCGCCGAGGAATCCGGCCGGGCCCGGCGCGGGTATTTCGTCGCCGGGTTGGGCGGGGCGCAGTTCGCGTTGCCGGGCGCCGTCGACCGGATGCGCGCCCTGGCGCAGCAGCAGCGGGACGCGGGCCCCGGACAGAACGCGGGCCCCGGACAGAACGCGGATGCCGGACAGAACGCGGGCCCCGGACAGAACGCGGATGCCGGACAGAACGCGGGCGCCGGAGAGAACGCGGAGGCCGGGGACAGCCGCCCGCGGCGGCGCGAAGCCAGCCGGGCGATGTTGCTCGCCGCGACCGATCCGGCCAATCCCTACGGCGCCGCGTTGGGCTGGCCCGACCGAGGACCGGACGCCGGCGGTCACCGGCCCGGCCGCAAGGCCGGTGCGCTGGTCGTGCTGGTCGACGGCCAGCTGATCCTCTACGTGGAACGCGGCGGCAGGACCCTGCTGACCTACGGCGGGGCGGGCTCGGACCGGCTCCCGCTGGCCGTGGACGCGCTCGCCTTGGCGGTCCGCGACGGGCACCTGGGCCGGTTGACGGTGCAGAAGGCCGACGGCGCGGCGGTGCTCGCCGATGACGACTCCTCGCTCGGGGCGGCGCTGCGCACCGCCGGCTTCTACGCCACCCCGCGTGGGCTGCGGCTGCGTGCCTGAAGGCGACACCGTCTGGCTTGCGGCCCGGCGGTTGGACGACGCGCTCGCCGGCAGGGTGCTGACGGTCAGCGACTTCCGGGTGCCGCAGCTGGCCACCGTTGACCTCACCGGCCGGCGGGTCCTTGCCGTCGTGGCCCGCGGCAAGCACCTGCTGACCCGGGTGGAGGGCGGGCTCACCGTGCACACGCACTTCCGGATGGACGGCGCCTTCCGGTTGTTCCGCCCTGGTACGCCGTGGCGTGGCGGCCCCGCGTGGCAGGTACGGCTGGTCCTCGGCAACGAGGAATGGACCGCAGTCGGATTCCGGCTGCCGGTGTTGGAGCTGCTCCCCACCGAGCGGGAAACCGACGTCGTGGGCCACCTCGGGCCGGATGTGCTCGGCCCGGACTGGGACCTGGCCACCGCGATCAGCAATCTGCGTGCCGCGCCGAACCGCGAGGTCGGCAGCGCACTGCTCGATCAACGCAACCTGGCCGGTCTGGGCAATCTCTATCGCATCGAGGCGCTCTACCTGCGGGGCGTGTCGCCGTGGACGCCGGTGGCCGACGTCGCCGATCTGGAGGCCCTCGTGCGCCTCGCCCGGCGGTTGATCCTCAGTAGCCGTGACCGGGCCGACGGGCGCCAGCTGCTCGAACGGCACGTCTTCGAACGGCAGGGACGGCCCTGCCGGCGATGCGGGCGCATCATCCGGGTTGCCGAGCAAGGGGACCCGGGCTTCGCCCGCGTCACCTACTGGTGTGCCGGCTGCCAGCCCGGCCCGGCGCCAGTGGGAAGCGTCCGGCGCGGGAGCACCCCCAGCCCCGGTGGGGGCCGCGCAGCAGCGCGCTACCGCGGGTGAGCCGCCAGCAGGTCGGCGGCCGCCGTCCGGTCGGCGCTCTCCCCTGGGTCGATCAGCAGCGACATCAGCCAGCGCAGCGCGAGCGGGCCCGCGGCGTCGCCGAGCAGCACCACCAGCGCGGCCCGGATTTGGCCGTAGGCGTCCTGGGTCAGCGGGCCGGGCAGCAACACGGCCGCAAGCAGGCTGGGTTCCTGTTCGGCGAGCCGGCGGGCCACCGGATGCTGCGCGATCACGTCCGCGGCCCGCGCCAAGACCTGCGATCGGTCCGCGTCCGGGTCGGCGGTGAGCAGCTCGACCAGCCGGCTGGCCTCGCTCTCGCCGAGCAGCCGGTAGGCCTCAGCCTTGGTCCGCACATGGTTATAGAGGGTGCCCTTGGCCACCCCGGAGGCCGCCGCAATGTCGATCATCGTGGTGCGCCGGGCCCCATGCTCGGCCAGGCACCGTGCGGTGCCGGACACGATCGCCGCGCGGGTGCGGCCCATCGCGTTCCCGGAACGGCTGCGGGTGCCGCGCGCCGCCGCCCCCGCCGGGTCGGCGATGGGTTCAGGCGGCTCGACTACCGGTACGCCGCTCGCGGCAGGCCCGGTCATCGCCGGCCTCAGGCGGCGAGATCCACCGGCACGTCCGGTGCGATCTCGATCGACACCCGGTCGGGTTCAGCAATCTCGGGCCGGCCGCCGGCCAGCAGCTCAGCCAGCGCCAAGTCCTCACTGACCCCGTGCAGCACCGCCGACAGCGGCACCTCCAGCGCCGCGCAGATCGAGACCAGCAGCTCGCTGGAGGCCTCCTTCTGCCCACGCTCAACCTCGCTGAGATAGCCCAACGAGACCCGGGCCCGGCCGCTGACATCGCGCAGGGTGCGGCGCTGCGCCAGCCGGCGGCTGCGCAGCTGCTCGCCGAGCACCGTCCGAACCAAAATCATCGCGCCTGCCACCTTCCGCCTCAGTTCGTTGCCGCTACGCCGACCGTACCTGAATAAACCCAACAGCCGCGGTGTGGCCGCGCTTCCCGGTGGCGAGTTGAGCTCGCCCGGCGGTCAGGTGGCGATCGCCCCGGGGTCAGGTGGCGGTCGCCCCGGCACGCCGCAGGGCGGTGCGCAGCAGCGCCAGGGCCGCGGTGGTCGCCAATCCGCGTACGGCCGCCCGGTCGCCCGGCACGGTCAACGCTCGGGTGAGGACCCCAGCCGGACCGGCCACCGCCAGATGGACGGTGCCCGGCGGGTGCCCGTCTTGGTGCTGCGGACCGGCAACGCCGGTGAGGGCGAGGCCGTAGGTTGCGCTGCAGCTGGCGGCCACCCCGATCGCCATCGCCCGCGCCGTGGGCTCCGACACCGGCCCGTGCGCGGCCAGCACCGCGGCCGGGACCTGCAGCAGCCTCGCTTTCAGGTCCGTGGCGTAGGCGACGACGCCTCCGCGCAGGGCGGCGCTGGCCCCGGCGACGTCCGCGAGCCGGGCGGCGACCATCCCCGCCGTCAGCGACTCCGCGCAGGCGACCGTCGCGCCGGCCGCGATCAGCAGCGCGATGACCTCGGCCTGCAGGGAGGGGCCGTCGTACACCGCCTCCCCCAGCGCCTGGCGGGCGAAGGCCAGCGTCGGCGCGGCCAACGCCTGCGCGGCCGCCAGATCTGCACCGGTCGCGGTCACCACCACCCGGGTCTCCCCGCCCGAGGCGAGGAACGCCACCTGCGGGCTGCCGGCCGTACGCCGCACCTCCGGCTCGAGGGCCGCGGCAACCGCCGACTCCCACAGCCCGACGGTGCGCAGCGTGCTGCGCAGCACCACCGGACGGCTCGGGTAGCGGCGGCGCAGGTCCGGCGCGACGGCGGCGTGCCACAGGGCCGTCAGTTCCCGCGGCACCCCCGGCAGGGCGTAGATGACGCGGTCCCCGAAGGGCAGCAGCAGACCGGGGGCGCTTCCGGCCGGGTTCGCCATCGGGGTCGCGCCGCGCGGCAGGTCGGCCTGCCGCCAGTTCATCGCCGGTACGTCGGTACGGCCCAGCGCCGCGAAACGTTCTCGCAGCGCCTGCTCCAGCGCGGGGTCGCGTTCCAGCGGCACGCCGACGGCGAGCGCCAGCCCTTCTCTGGTCAGGTCGTCCTGGGTCGGCCCCAGACCGCCGCAGACGATGACCACGGGGGCGAGGGCGGCGGCGTAACGCACCGCGGCGGCGATGTCGTCGATGTCGTCGCCGACGACGAGTTGGGCGCGGACCGGAATGCCGGTGGCGGCCAGCTGCTCACCGAGCAGCGCCCCGTTGCCGTTGACCTTCTCCCCGGCCAGCAGCTCATCGCCGACCGCGACCAGCGCCGCCCGCAGCGGGCTCACCGACGGCGGGCCCGTTTGCGGGCCGCCCGCTCACTGGTGCGGCGCAACGTCAACGCCCGCCCGACATAGTCCACTCCGGTGGCCACTGTGACGGCGAGCGCCAACGCCATCAGCACCGCCCGGAACGTGCCCAGCGGCCCGGCGCCGATCGGCAGCAGGTAGCAGCCGATCGCCACACCCTGCAGCAGGGTCTTGAGCTTGCCGCCGCGGCTGGCCGGCATCACCCCGTGCCGGATCACCCAGAACCGCAGCAGGGTGACCCCCACCTCGCGGACCAGGATCGTGACCGTCACCCACCACGGCAGGTCGCCGAGCAGCGACAGGGCCACCAGCACCGCCCCGATCAGTGCCTTGTCCGCGATCGGGTCGGCCAGCTTGCCGAACGTCGTGACCAGGCCGCGGCGCCGCGCGATCTCCCCGTCCAGCCGGTCGGTGATGCTGGCCACCGCGAAACCACCCCAGGCAGCGACCCGCCAGCCGGTGCTGTGCCCGCCGCCGGTGAACATCAGCGCCAGCACCACAGGGACCAGGATCAGGCGCAGCACAGTCAGCTGATTGGCCAGATTCAGCAGCGGCACGCCCGGAGCCGGCGGGATGGCCGCCGGGTCGGGCACGCCGGCCCGCGCGGCCTGCGCGCGGAGCGCCAGCGGCACCGTCAGCGAAGGGGGTGGCACCGGATCCGACGGGGCCGGCTCGCCCACGCTCAGGGCCGCCCGGCGGTGACCAGCGCCGCGCCCGGCCGATCGGCCGGTTCGACGACCGCGACCGCTTCGGTGACCAGATCGACGCCCGCGCTGGCCACCACCGTGGCCCGGACCAGGTCCCCGACTGTCGCCGGTACCGCACCGAGTCGCAGCACGCAGGAACCGTCGACCTCGGGTGCCTGGTGCGCGGCCCGGCCCTCCGCGAGGGCCCCGGTGACCTGCTCCACCAGCACCTCGACCTCGCTGCCCACCCGCTCCGCGGCCCGCTGCGAGGTGAGTTCCTCGACCAGGTCGGTGAGCGCCCGCACCCGGCGGCCGATCGTCGCGGCAGGCACCTTGCCCGGCAGCGAGGCGGCCTCGGTGCCGTCCTCGTCGGAGTAACCGAACACGCCGACCGCATCGAGCCGGCCCTGCTCCAGAAAGCGCGTGAGCTCACGCACGTCGGCGCGGGTTTCCCCGGGGAACCCGGCGATCACGTTGGTCCGCGCGCCGAGCGCCGGGGCCAGGGCGCGGGCCTCCGCGAGGAGTCCGACGAACCGTTCCCGATCGCCGAACCGTCGCATCCGGCGGAGCACCGGCCCGCTGGCGTGCTGAAAGGACAGGTCAAGGTAGGTCGCGACGCCTGGGGTGGTCAGCAGCGCGGTGAGCAGGCTGGGCCGCACCTCCGCCGGCTGCAGGTAGGCCACCCGAACCCGGGTCACCCCGCGGACCGCGGCCAGCTGGGGCAGCAGCTTTTCCAAGGCGCGTACGTCGCCGAGGTCCTTGCCGTAGGAGGTGGAGTTCTCGCTGACCAGGACCAGTTCGCGGACCCCGTCGGCGGCCAGCCACGCGGCCTCGGCGAGCACGTCCTGCGGGTCCCGGGAGACGAACGCGCCGCGGAAGGAGGGGATCGCGCAGAAGCTGCACCGACGATCGCAGCCCGAGGCCAGCTTCAACGGCGCCACCGGGCCGCCGGTGAGCCGGCGGCGCAACACCTGCGGGCCGGTCGCGGGAGCCATCCCGGGGGCGAGGTCGGCCAACACCTGACCGCCCGGGGCGCGGCGCGCAGTCGGGCTGATCGGCAGCAGCGTGCGCCGGTCGACGGGGGTGTGCGCCGGAATGTGTTCGCCGCGCAGGACGGCGGCGAGCGACTCGCCGATCCGCGGGTAGTGATCAAACCCCAGCACCGTCGTCTCCGGCAGGGCGGTCGCGAGCTGCTCGCCGTACCGCTCGGCCAGGCAGCCGACGGCGACGGTGGGGCGGCCCTGGTCGGCGGCGGCTAGCAGCGTGTCGACACTGTCCTTCTTCGCCGCCTCGACGAATCCGCAGGTGTTGACCAGCACCGCGTCGGCGTCCTGCTCATCCTCGACGATCGTGTAGCCGTCCGCGACGAGCCGAGCGGCCAGCTCCTCGGAGTCGAC
>DASYGP010000164.1:0-6819 GCA_035999615.1 Mycobacteriales bacterium | reverse complement strand
GGCTGCGCCAGCAGCAGCTGCAGCATCGAGGGGACCACGGCGATCCGCGCGATCCGGTGCTCCGCCGCGAGGCGCAAAAACGCGGCCGGGTCGAACCAGCGCTGCAACACCAGCAGCCCGGGTTCGGGGTTGTGCATCCCGACGATGGTGACGATCAGGCCGTATGCGTGCGACAACGGCAGCGCGGTGAGCGACGTGGAGAGCCCGGCAACGTAACCGCTCTGGTGCGAGGCGTTGCCGGTCAGCCACAGGCCGGCGTGGCTGAGCATCACGCCCTTGGAGCGCCCGGTGGTGCCGCCGGTGTAGAGCAGCGCCGCGAGGTCGTCATCCGCCCGGGGGGCCAGCTGCGCCGGCTCGGCGAGTTCCAGCTGCGCGTACGAGTCGAGCCCGACGACGTACGTCGGCACGGGCACGCCGGTCTCGGCGACCTTCGGGGCGAACTCGGGGGTGGTCACCACCGCGACGGCCCCCGAGTCGGTGAGGATGTGCGCCAGCTCCGGCGCGGAAACCAGGAACACGACCGGGGTGACGACCGCGCCCAACCACCACAGCGCGGCATAGGTGATGGACACCTCGGGGCAGTTGGCCATCAGAACGACCACCCGGTCGCCGGGGGCGACCCCGGCTTCCTGCAGGCCACCGGCCACCCGCACCGTGCGACGCCAGCCATCGGCGCTGTCGTACGCATGCCCCTCGAAGACCAACGTCCCGCCGCGCGCGGCGGCTCGTTCGGCCAGGACGCCCAGGTGGTGGGTCATCATCATCCTTCGGGGTCGGGGGTCAACTGTCGTGGCGCCCGGCGCGGCCGGCGGCCGGCAGGACGACCTGGGTGCACCGGCTGGTGGCGAGCAGCGTGAAGGTGTCGTCGAACAGCTCGGCCGCAGCGAAAACGACCCGGCGGGTCCGGCGGACCACCGCGCCGACCGCCGTGAGCAGGCCGGGGGTCGCGGTGCGCAGGAACTCCACCCGCAGATCGGCGGTCAGAAACGCCTGCTGCGCGTCCAGCACCGTCCAGGTGGCGCCGCCCATGGCCGCGTCGAGCAGCGCCGTGACCAGGCCGCCCTGCACGATCGGTCCGCCGGCGCTGGGGAAGCAGTAGGCCTCGGGGGCCTCCCAGGCCACCGCGGTCCGGCCCGGCTCCCACAGCACCCGCCGGTAGCCGAGGGTGTGCCAGATGTGCGGGCCGTCCGGGCCGTCCGGGCCGCCCGGCCGGCTGGGTGCCTCGAGGCGACCGGACTCGCTGGGGCCCCACTGCTGCGTGAAGCGCTCCCCCGGCTCCAGCCCGTCGGGAGGCGTCGGGCCGGGCAGCGCGGTTGCCACGCCGTGATCCGGCTCATCTGTCACGCCCCCAACCTAACCCGAACCGAACGGCGTTCTGCGTGACCGGGCCGATGGCAGACTGCCGCCCATGAGCGAGCTGATGCAGGCCTGGCGGGTGCACGATCTCGGCGAACCGCAGGACGTCCTGCGCCTCGATGAGGTCCCGGTGCCCGAACCCCGGGACGGGGAAACGCTGCTGAACGTCGAGGCGTGCGCGCTCAATTTCCCGGACGTGCTGCTCTGCCGAGGGCAGTATCAGGTCAAACCGGAGCTGCCGTTCACGCCGGGACTGGAAGTCTGCGGGACCGATCCGCGCACCGGCCGGCGGTATGCCGCGTCACCGGGATTGCCGCACGGCGGGCTCGCCCAGCAGGTGGCGGTTCCGGCCCAGGGCTTGTTCCCGATCCCCGAGGACATGCCGGCCGAGCAGGCCGCCGGGTTGATCATCACCTACCAGACCGGTTACGTGGGGCTGCACCGGCGCGCCCAGCTGAAAGAAGGCGAGACGCTGCTGGTGCACGCCGGCGCCGGCGGAGTCGGGAGCGCCGCCATCCAGCTTGGGCTCGCGGCCGGCGCGCGGGTGCTGGCCACCGCCGGCGGCCCGGAGAAGGTCGCGGTCTGCCGCGAGCTAGGCGCGGAGGTCGCGATCGACTACCTGGCCGATGATTTCGTGGCCGCGGTGAAGGACGCCACCAACGGGCGGGGCGCCGACGTGATCTATGACAGCGTCGGTGGCGAGACCTTCACAAAATCCACCAAATGCATCGCCTTCGAGGGTCGCTTGCTGGTCGTCGGGTTCGCCGGCGGCCAGATCGCGCAGGCCGCCACCAACCACGCGCTGATCAAGAACTACAGCATCGTCGGGCTGCACTGGGGGCTGTACAACCTCAAGGAACCCGCCGTGATCCCGGCCACCCACCAGGCGTTGATCGCGCTGTATCAAGCCGGGCAAATCCACCCGCTGGTCGCCGACGTCCTGCCGATGTCCGAGGCGCCGGCCGGCCTGACCCGGTTGTCGGCCCGGGGCACGGTCGGGAAGGTCGTAATCCGGCCGAACGACTAACCGGGGCATAAAGACCACCCGGGCCTGAGGACTGGGCCGGTCGGCGCAACCGGAGGGCCTTCGCAGGTATCAGTCTCGTGAAGTTGTCGAAGGACACACCGCAGACCGCGCATGTCGGGGAAGCCGAGGGGGATAGTGCTTGTTGTGAGTGACGTGACCGGAACCCTGACCAACCTCACCGACCGTCCCAGCCTGGCCGGCGGCGATCGTTGTGACCGGTGTGGCGCCCAAGCCTACGTACGGGTGGTCCTTGCCGGCGGCGGCGAGTTGCTGTTCTGCGGCCACCACTACGGCGAGCACGAAGCCAAGCTGACGCATGTCGCGGTTGCCGTGGACGACGAACGCCAACGCGCCGCCTCCTCCGCCACCCGCTGACGCCCGCTGACCTGGGCTTATCCTGATAGTCATGACCGAGCATCCCGTCACCCGGGCCGCCCACGACAGCGACATTCCGGACGCGCTCGCCGCCGATCTGCGGACCGGCTGGGCGGCGCAATCCCCGCTCGACGTCACCGCCGACGACATCGGTCCCTACGCCGCGAAACGCCGAGCCGCCCTCGCGACGGCCTTCCCCGGCGAGACGCTGGTCATCCCGTCCGGCACGCACAAGGTCCGCGCCAACGACACCGACTACCCGTTCCGGGCCAACAGCGCCTACGTGTGGCTGACCGGGGACACCGAACCGGACGGGGTGCTGGTGCTCTCCCCGGCCGGGGACGCGGTGCTGTACCTGCCGGCCCGGGTCGGGCGCGGCAGCAGCAACGAGTTCTTCGCCGACCGCACGCACGGCGAACTGTGGGTCGGCCGCCGCCCCGACCCCGCCGAGACCGGTGCCCGGCTCAGCCTGGAGTGCCGCCCGCTGGCCGAGCTCCGGCTACCCCCCGGCGGCCGGGTGCTGCGCGGCGTGGACGCCGCCGTGGACGCCCAGGTCGCCGGCGACCCGGATCGCGACGCGCAACTGGCGCAGGTCCTGGCCGAGCTGCGGCTGGTGAAGGACGACTGGGAGGTTGGCCAGCTGCGGGCAGCCACGGCCGCGACCGCGCGCGGGTTCACCGACGCCCTGCGCGAACGGTCCGGCGCGTTGATCCACGGCGAGCGCTGGCTGGAGGGCACCTTCTGGCGGCGGGCCCGCGCCGAAGGCAACGACGTCGGGTACTCCTCCGTCGTCGCCTGCGGCCCGCACGCCACCGTGCTGCACTGGAACCGCAACGACGGGGCGGTCCGCGACGGCGACCTGCTGCTGCTGGACATGGGAATCGAAGTCCGCAGCCTGTACACCGCCGATGTCACCCGTACCGTGCCGGTCGATGGGACCTACACGCCCGATCAACGGCGGGTACATGAGCTGGTCTACGCGGCCCAGCAGGCTGGGATCGCCGCCGCGGTGCCCGGGGCCGCCTTCCTCGCCCCCAACCGGGCCGCGATGCTCGTCCTCGCCGAGGGCCTGCACGACTGGGGCATCCTGCGCACCGATCCGCACGCGGCGCTCGCCGACGACGGCCCGGGCGCCGGCCTGCACCGGCGCTACACCCTGCACAACGTCAGCCACATGCTCGGCCTCGACGTGCACGACTGCGCCCAGGCGCGCCGCCAGCATTACCACGACGGCCTGCTCGAATCCGGGATGGTCCTCACCGTCGAGCCGGGGCTGTACTTCCAGCCCGACGACCTCACCGTCCCGCCGGAACTGCGCGGACTCGGCGTCCGGATCGAGGACGACATCTTGATCAGCGGGGATGGTCCGGTGAACCTGTCCGATCAGCTGCCCAGCGACGCGTACGGGATCGAAGCCTGGATGGCCACGCTGCGCTGACCCGCTCCGGCGCCGGATCACTACGCGCCTCCGGCGCTGCATCGACACGCGCCTCCGGCGCTGCATCGATACGCGCCTCCGGCGCGGTGAAATCGACATACCGGCCGCCGCCCGCGAGACTGCCGAGCTATGGCCGACCTTCGCGTCGTGGGATCCGACGCCGATCACTTGCTGCTCGTCGATGACGACGGCACCGGGCACCGGGTGCCGCTCGACGACCAGCTGCACGCCGCGCTGCGCGGCGCGGCCCGTGCCGGCACGAGCGCCCTGACGCCCAAGGACATCCAGGACCGGCTTCGCGGAGGGGCGAGCGCGGCCCAGGTGGCCCAGGTGGCCGGAGTTTCGGTCGAACGGATCCGGCGGTGGGAGGGACCGGTACTCGCCGAACGGGCGCACGCGCTGGAGCGCGCCCGCAAGACGCGATACGCCCGGCCCCCCGACGGCGCCGTCTCCGGCCCGCTGGGGCGGCTCGTGGACCAGCGGCTGACCATGGCATCGCTGCGCGGGGAATGGGACGCCTGGCGCGGTCCGGACGGCTGGATCGTCAGCGTCGTGCATGACCACGCCCGGGCCTCCTGGACCTTCGACGGGACGACGCTGACCGCGCTCGACCCGCACGCGGAGGCCCTGGGGTGGCGCGAACCGCCCCGGGCGGTGGATCCGATCCGCCAGCGCTCCCCGAGGCAACGCGGGCAGCTGCCCAGCTGGGAGTCCATCCTCGCCGACGCGCCCCCGCCCAACGCCTTTCCCACGTGAGTCTCGCCCTCGGCCTCGACGAGGGCAGCGGTCCGCTGGTCGTGCTGCTGCACGGTTTCCCGGAAGGACCGGAGAGCTGGCACCACCAGGTGCCGCCGCTGGTGGCGGACGGGTATCGGGTGGTCGCCCCCCATCTGCGCGGCTACGGGGACTCGCCGGCCCCGACCGACCCCGAGCAGTACACCGCCGACCTGCTCGCCGACGACGTCGCCGGCGTGATTGAGGACTGCGGCGAGGATCAGGCCGTCGTCATCGGGCATGACTGGGGGGCGGCGGTGACCTGGGCGGCCGCCGAGCTGCGCCCGGACCGGGTCCGGGCCATGGCCGCGCTCTCGGTCCCGTTCACCGCCCGGTCCCGGCGTCCACCGCTGGAACGGCTCGCCGAGGTCGCCGGCGGCAACTTCTTCTACATGCTCTATTTCAACGAACCGGATGGCCGCGCCGAACGCGAACTCGGTGCCGACGTGGCGGCCTTCCTGCTCGGCATGTACGCCGCCGCCTCCGGCGAGCCGCCACCCGGCGCGTTCGCCCCGCTGCGCCGGGGCGCGTCCATGCTCGATCAGCTCGTCGCCCCCGAATCGTGGCCGGCGTGGCTGGATCGGGAGGTGTTCTCCCGCGCCGTGGACCGCTTCACCGCGCACGGTTTCACCGGGCCGCTGAACTACTACCGGGCGATGGATTTGAGCTGGGAACGCGTCCCGGCCTACGGCGCGGCGCCGGTCACCTGCCCGGCGCTGTTCCTGGCCGGCGCGAAGGACATGGTGCTCGCGTTCACCCCGACCCGGGCCATGGCGCCGCCGCTGGTCACCGACCTGCGGGTCGATCTGCGGGTCGCCGACGCCGGTCACTGGGTGCAGCAGGAGGCCGCTGAACAGGTCACCGCCGCGCTGCGCGCATTCCTGGCCGGCCTGGCCCGGTAAAGACCATCCTGCCCCTCGGGTAACCTCCCGGCTCATGCGCGTGCTGCTGCTAGCCCCGCCTGGTGCCGGCAAGGGCACCCAGGGCAAACGGCTGGCCGCGCAGTTTGGGATCACGCACATCTCCTCCGGCGACCTGCTGCGGGACAACATCATCGCGGGCACCGAGCTCGGCGCGACCGTGCAGGCCTACCTCGCGGCCGGGGACCTGGTGCCCGATGCGGTGATCGAGGACCTGCTGCGCGTCTCGGTGGTCGAGGCCGCCCACACCGGCGGTTATGTGCTGGACGGCTTCCCGCGGACGGTGCATCAGGCTGAGCAGGCCTACCTGATGGCGCAGGAAGAGGGGGTCGCCCTGCAGGCGGTGCTGTTCCTGCGGGTCCCCGACGACGTGCTCACCGCGCGTCTGCTCGCCCGGGGGCGGGGCGCCGATGACACCGAGGCCACGATCCGGCACCGGCTGGCGGTCTATCACGCCGAGACCGAGCCGCTGATCGCCGCCTACCAGGCCCGTGGCCTGCTGCACGAGGTGGACGGCGATCAGCCCATTGAGGCGGTGACGGCGGCCTGCCGGGACGCCCTTGCCCAAGTCCCCGTCTGATCGTGCTGCGGCTTGGGATCGCCCTCGGGGCCGGCGGAAGCCGCGGCTACGGCTGGCACACCGGGGTGCTGCGCGGCCTGGAGGAGATCACCGGGGCGGACCTGCGCGACATCCAACCGGTGGTCGGCACGTCTGCCGGGTCCTACGCGGCGGCCTACCTGCGCGGCGGGTTCACCGGCGCGGATCTCTACGCCAGCGCCATCGGGGAGTCCGCCTCGGCGCCCGGGGCGGCGCTCTCGGCCCGGATCGGCTCGACCGGCCAGCTGGCCACCGCCGGCCGGCCGGTCCTGCGGCCGGTTGCCCCATCGGTGGTCATGCACGCGGTGCGCGACCGGCGCCTGCCCCGGGT
>DASYGP010000159.1:0-25032 GCA_035999615.1 Mycobacteriales bacterium | reverse complement strand
ACGGTGATCTCCGGAAGTGCCACGATTCCGTATCAAGACGGGAATGGCTATACGCTGACCGATGCGGCCACGACAAGCATCAATGGAACAGCCCAAGGAGACAGTGGCGGGCCCTACGGAAACGGGGGAACTTTTCTTGGCATTCATGCAGCTAACAATCCCGGTTTAGGCCAGACGGCAATGTCAAAGTCCGTTCACATAGGGCAAGCTTTTAGCGCCAGTTTCTACTATTGAGAGCACCCCGACCCCGCCTTCAGGACCGTTGAACGAGTCGTCGCGACATTGATCAGGTGCGGCGTGCATCCGTTCGCGGCGGTCGTGACGCGGGCGTGTAGGAAAGTTTCGATCTCGGCCAGCAGGGGGCTGGTGCGAGGTGGGTCTATGTCCAGGCTCGGCGGCCCGGTATGGGTGCGGTGACCCGTTGCCCGACCTCGCTGGCTTAGCGTCCACTCATGTGGTGTACGGGACGGCGGCTCTGCCATGACGTAGACGACCACCGCGCGCTGGACGACCTCGATCCACCCGTTCGTCCGTGCCAACGCGGAGCACCGGCCGGCCCCGGTCTCACAAGCACGCCCAGCAATAACGGGAAGGCCGTCGCATCACCTCAAGCGAGTCGCGGACCTTCCCGGCGGATCCGGGCTTGGCGATGCCTTCGTTCGCCTTAACACCCGGCGCTCCCTTCCGGGGGACGTGAGCCGATCGCGTTCCTCGCGTATCGTGATTAACGTCTGGGAGTCACTCGCTCGTATGCTGACACGAACTCTTCGCTAGACGCAGCCCCGAAATTGAGGAGTCCAAGTCTATTGCCATTCAATCTGGATCTGAGCGGGGCTGAGCTCGAAGACTTGGTGGGGCTCACCGAGGCCGAAGGCACATCTCAAGCGTTGCTGAGGGCAACATCGGTCGCGGTCGTTGATATAAATGAGGACGCTTGGCACACATCTGATGCTGTTCGTGGTCGAGTGACTCTCTATGTCAATCATGGGGTCGTAGCGCGCGCTGTGAACGGCTAGGGAGGCCCTCTCCCTCGATCCTGTCGACGTTGAGCGCATCGAGGCGATCAAATCGCTCGCGGCACCGAGTACGGGGCCTTCACCGACCCGGGCGCGAAGGGCGCGTTGCTGTGCCGCGAGGGGCTGTACTCCTCGCATGTGACGGAGTGGCGGCCGGACTCCTCGCCTGTGACGGAGTGGCGGCGGGCGAGTGCCTCCGGTGCGCTCGCCGGGCTGGCCGGTACCCCCCGGGCGGTGAAGCGCAGCCCCGATCAGCTGGCGTTGGAGCGGCTGCGGCAACGCAATGAGCGCCTCGAACGTGAACTGGCCAAGACCGAGGCAGCTCTGGTGATCATGGGAAAAGCACGAGCTTTTGGAGTTGCTCTTCGAGAGCTCGGACATAGACCGGCCGTCGAGGCCGTGATCGACGCCGCCTTGGGCGAACTGGCACCGGTGCTCGGGGTGAAGCCGGCGTGTGCGCTGGTCGGCCGGCCCCGGGCCACCCACTACCGGAGCCAGCAGGCCCTGGTCGAGCGGGCCGGCGGGCCGCAGCCGGGACCGGCGAACGCGTTATCCGGCGCTGAACGTGAGCGGGTGCTGGCGGTGCTGCGTGCCCCCTGAGTACCACCGTTCAGGTATGACGGGCGAGCAAGACAACGCTGCGGGCGCCTCCCGAGGCAGGTTCGTCGCGTGCTGGTGCGCCCGCGTCACGGTGGAGTCCACCGACACAGTCCAGTCCAGCTCACCGACCGCATCGGCATTGGTCAGCATCGCGGTCAGGATCCGGTCCCAGGTGCCGTCCCGACTGAACCGGGCCTGCCGCTTCCAGACCGTCTGCCACGGTCCGAACTTCGCCGGCAGATCCCACCACGCGCAGCCCGTCCGCTGCCGGAAGATGATCCCCTTGATCACCTGCCGGTGGTCCCGAAAACGCCTTCCCCGCAAGCCATCCGCCGACATCCAGCTCCTCCCTCTGGGCTGCCGGGCGACGTTGTGATGCTCCTTGGCTGCGACGGGGTTGCGCTCCTCCGGGATCACCTCGGGGGTGTGGGTGGGGGAGTGCCTGGCGCGTGGTTTGGTGTCCGGCTGGCCTGGTGGGTTTCGACGAGGGGCGCCCCTCGGGTTCGATGATGATCCGTTCCGGGTTTTCGGCGCTCTCCACGCCTCGGACCGGGACCCGCCTCCCCCCGCCGCTGGATGCGGGTCGTCGGATCCCGGAATGCCTCGTCGGCGGAAGGGGGCCCGCCGATGCGGACAGCGGGCGTCGTGAGCGGGCCGGTGGCCTGCGGCCTGACGTCCACGATGCCGGCGTGGCGTCCCCTGCCGCGGTCGCCGGGGCGCCGCTTTGGCTGGCCGGCTGTCCCCCCGCGCACCGTTCAGTCTGGCCTAGCGGGGCTGTGGCTCAGCGGCTCAAGTCGTGGGCCATGGAGCAATGATCAGAACCTGTGGATCGGTTCCGGCGGGGTGACGTGAAAGGGCGCACCTCCCCGGAGATGATCTGAAGCCCAGTGATGTTCTGGTCGGGTCTGGAGCTGCCAGGAGCGCGATCATCTCGCGGGGCGGCCAAAGCCGAATGAGGTGATCGCTGTCGTCGGTGGCTGCTATGAACGCATCGAGCTCACCTTCGGCTGCAACAACTGCTTCCCAGAAGAGAGGGCCAATCGTGCTGACCGAATGCATCCAACATTGGGGCACAGCCGCAGGGAGTAGACCCATGGTCGTGTCGGCTGGTCGCGGAGTCTCGCGCGGATCCACTCGACCAAGGCGGATTGTCGTCTGATGCGGTGGCAACCCGCGGGCCATCATGTCCACGACAATCTGACGGAGCATCTCGGCATTTGGATGCTCTGGGTGTTCGTGAGCATGCCAGAAGAACATGAGTAACTCGCCCTTGATGATCCAGCCGCTTGCGAGAGATTGCTGGCTCGGCGTCAGCGTCGCGTTCTCGCCGCGGAAGAGTGGCCCCAGGATCGCTTGTGCTGGGATCTCGAACCTGCTGTTCAGTGCGCCGTTGCACGTGCCGCACATCGGCATGACTATTCGCGCTGGCCGTTGCTCACCCGCCGGTGGACCGAAGCCCTGGAGGGCAATCTCCCTAACCCAAAGGGGAAGGATGTCCTCCTTCGTGTTGGCCCGCTCGCGGCGGCAGAGGGGGCAAGGACGAGGCGGGGCCATCGTTTTCACGCACCTCCGAATCACGATCGGCGGGGCCAGGTCCTGACGGGAATATAGCCGTCATTATGCAGCGACCAGCCGGCGAGACGTGGGCCGAGCCGATCCTGCTGTGTGGGGCCAATGTGGGGCCGGAACAGCCACATCCGGCCAGCACGACCGGGTATCAAATGGAATGGCACGTGCCGACTGACCTGCATAGATGGAAAATGCGGCACCCACCTCAACCATCCCGGACGGGAATGACCGCCCTTTTAAGGCCGTTGCGCCGAAGCAGCCCCCGGTTTACGGGAGGCATCGTCATGGGACCTTTGAATTGCAGCGCAAACGATTCCTTGCCCAAACTCTTGTCCTGGTACCCGACCTGCGGCGATGCGCACGACTCCAGCGACACGACAAGTCCGGGCACACCGGCGGCAGTCATGCGGGGCAACACTTTGGGCAAGGACGTTCCGCAAGCTCGGCGACAGCTTCATCGCGGGATCGGTGAGGCGCCACAATCTGGAGGTCGCGATGAGCATTCAAGTCCACCCCAGAATCCGGGGGTACCTCACGGGGCGCCCCTTCGATTCCCGAAGGCGCTGCATCCGGCGCGCTCGGGTAACGCCGTGACCGGCCCCCGGCTGGGCGACGGCGCCGCCAGCAGGGCTCAGGGTTTGATGGAGGTCAATGCGGTCCCAGCGTTACCCAAGCTGCATCCCTGGGATAGGACCGATGCGGCCGGGGCGGCCGCGTGCCCGGGCATGAACCGAGATCAACTTCGGGCTCTGCCAGCAACGATTGATCTTGCGGTTGCGGCGCGAGCTCTCGGCATAGGCAGAAGCGCGGCCTACGAGCTCGTCCGGACGGACAGCTGGCCGACGCCGGTGCTCCATCTCGGGCACCGGATCAAGATTCCCACAGAGCCGCTGTTGATCCTTCTCGGGCTGTCCACAGATGCGCAGCCGTTTGGACCAGGCCCGTTCCAGGTGCGGCAACCTAGCCCTGGTTCTGATCCCCACTCCTGACGAGCTCGCTTCCGCATTCGCGGCTGGTGCTCGACGAAAGGCAGGCGAGGCTGTGAAGGGGTCCACCTTCAAAAGGTGCGGCTGTCGCGATGGCGCCGGCAAGCCCCTTGGCGGGAGTTGTCCTCGGCTCAGGAGCAAAAATCACGGCACCTGGTATTACAAGGCCGAACTCCCGCCGGGACCGAAGGGGGAACGCCGGCTAAAGCGCAGGGGTGGCTTCGTCACCCGCCAGGAAGCCGATGTGGCGTTGACCGATCTGCTGGACCGCGTTAACAAGCGCACCCACATCGATGCAGGCCGGCAAACCGTCAGCGGCTATTTCGAGCAGTGGTTGGCCGGCAAAGCGCAACTTCGCTCGACCACCGCCCGGTCATATGCCGAGCACATCACTCTCTATCTCGCCCCAGCCCTCGGGCACCTACGCCTGGCTGACCTGAGCGTCACCGACGTCGAGGGGCTCTACGAGGCGATGCGCCAACTCGGTCGGACCAAACCAGGCGCCGCGATCTCACCGGAGCTTGCTCAACTTCTGGCGGCACGCAGCTCCCCTGATCAAGCGCGGCCGCTGAGCCCGGCCCGAATCCGTCGGGTGCACGCCACGTTGCGGTCGGCGCTGAACAGCGCGGTCAAACGCCGGCTCATCCCATTCAATCCGACCCTTTTCGTCGAACTCGCTCAAGCCGGCCGGCCGAAGGCCGTGGTGTGGACGGACGAGCGAGTGACTGCCTGGCGTGCATGGGACCAGAAGGCGAGCGCCGCGGCGGCGGCAGCGCAAAGCGCCGCCCATAGCTTCAAGATCGCAGAGCGACGAGCCCGCCAACGCCGCGACGACGCTCACGCTGCGGCGTCGTGCGCGAAGCTCGGCGGCGAACTCGTCGCCGCAAGAGCAGAGCTCGCGCAGATCATCAGCACCTATCAGCCACCGAAGGTCGCGGTCTGGACCCCGGAGCAGACCGGCCGGTTCCTGGACCTTGCCGCCAACGACCGGCTTTACGCGATGTATCACCTGATCGCCTTCCGCGGCCTACGCCGCGGCGAGGCCGTGGGCGCCTCCTGGACGAACGCGAACCTGGAGCGAGCCGAGCTGACCATCTGCTGGCAGATTCTCCAACTCGGCTACGCCACCGAAGGAGCCACCCCCAAATCCGGCAGCGAAGGCACGATCGCCCTGGACAGGGAGACGGTCGCCGTGCTGCGCGCCCACCGTGCCCGGCAAGACGCTGACCGGCGGGCCTGGGGCCGGGCCTGGGTGCAGACCGGCCTGATGTTCACAAAGGAGAACGGCGCAGCGCTGCACCCCGAGTACGTCTCCCGGCACTTTGCTTGGCTGGCCGAAAGCGCAGGGCTGCCGCCCATCCGGCTACACGACCTCCGCCACGGCGCAGCCACGCTCGCCCTGGCCAGCGGCGCGGACCTGAAGGTCGTCTCGGACATGCTCCGGCACTCATCGATCACCATCACCGCAGACACCTACACCAGCGTGCTGCCGGAGGTGTCACGCCAAGCGGCGGAGGCCGCCGTCGCGCTAGTGCCGCGGGCCACCACGCCCCCCAGCACCCGCCCGCCGAAAGTTCCGGTCCCACATCGGTCCCACACGGCCCCGAAAGCGCCACTGGCCCTCCCCTCCGAGGAGAGAAAGGCCAGGTCAGACGGGGTGCGCCGCCAGGGACTTGAACCCCGAACCCGCGGATTAAGAGTCCGCTGCTCTGCCAATTGAGCTAGCGGCGCGTGTCGACCAGTGGCCGGGCGACGGGTTCAGACCCTAGCAGGCCCTGGGGCGCCTTAGCCGAGGTCTCGTCCGCGTCGCAACACGGTGGCGGTCCGGGCTACGCGGGGATCATCGAGGAGGGCGTCGAGGGAAACGCTAAGTGGCAGGCGCCAGTTGGGGTACTCATCGGTGGTGCCTGGCAGGTTGGGCTGGCGCAGCTCGCCGAGCACGTCGTACGGGGATGCCAGCAGCACGAGCGCCGGGCTGGCGGCGAGGTAGGCGTGCATCGCCAGTACCACGACGTCGGGGTCGTCCAGCTCAGCCGGCGCGAGCAGTCCCAGTTGGGTGAGCGCGGTCAGCAGCGCGGCGCGCTCCTGACCGGCCGCCTCCTTTTCCTGCTCGACGGGTCGACCCAGCTGACCCAGCTCGGCCCGAACGCGGACCTGCTCGTCTGCGAGCCACCCGTGCGCGGTGGGCAAGTCGTGGGTCGAGATGCTCGCCACCGCCAACTCCGACCACGCGGACGGAGGCTTAGGCGGTCCGTCCGGTCGGTCGTCGATACGTTCGAACCACAGGACTGCCGATCCGAGAATCCCGCGTTCCCGAAGCGCGGTCCGCATCCGCGGCTCGACCGTCCCGAGGTCCTCGCCGACGACGATTCCACCCCGACTGGTGGCGACTTCCACCAACAGGTCGAGCAGCGCCGTCTCGTCGTAAGAGACGTAGGTCCCGGCATCCGGGGTGTGGCCCGGCGGCACCCACCACAGCCGCGACAACCCCATGACGTGGTCAACGCGGATGCCGCCACCGCGGGCAAGAATCGCCGTCAGCATCTGCCGATACGGCGCGAACTCGGTGCGGAGGAGGGCATCGGGGCGCCACGGCGGAAGGGCCCAATCCTGCCCGCGCTGATTGAAGGAGTCTGGCGGTGCGCCGACCGTGACCTGCCCGGCCAGCACATCTTGCAGCGCCCACGCATCCGCACCTCCCGGGTCGACGCCGACGGCGAGGTCGTGCACGATCCCGATCCGCATCCCCGCGTCGAGGGCTGCCTGCTGCACTGCCGCGACCTGCTCGTCGCACAGCACCTGCACCCACGCGTGGAACGCCACCCGGTCTGCGAGCTGCTCACGCGCCGCCGGGAGGCCGGCGGCGTCCGGGCGCCGCAGCTCAGCCGGCCAGTTCTGCCAGGGCAGCCCGTATCGTTCCGCCAGCGCGCAGAACGTCGCAAAATCCAGCAGGTCGGGGTCCGCGGCCACCGGCCGCACATCAGGCCAGAGCTCCTGCAACGCGCCGATCTTCGCAGTCCATACCTGATCGCGGTCGAGCAGACCGCCTGGATCCGGCGGCGGGAGCCGCAGCGCGTCGACACGGGCCCGGACGGCCTCGGGCGCCGCAGCATATTCAGGCACTTCCTCGATACGCAGGTACAGCGGATTCACGTACCGGCGACTCGTCGGTGAATACGGCGAGTCGGTGATCGGCAACACCGGAGCCACCGCGTGCAGCGGGTTGACCAAGATCAAGTCGGCCCCGAGCTGCGTCGCGCTGCGGACGGCGAGCTCGCGCAGGTCTGCCAGATCGCCGAGCCCCCACGAGCGGGCGGAGTGCAGCGCGTACAACTGCACGCTCCAGCCCCAACACCGCGGCGGGGTGGCCATCCTCGGGACGCTGCCGCTGGTCTTACCCGTCGGCGGTGGCTCGTCGCCGAGCTGGGCGAGGATAGCCGCCACGGTGTGCTCGCTGACCGCCACGGTTCGGTCGGACCAGTCCTGATAGGAGGTGGCGACCCCAAACGCGGCGGCGCGGCGGCCAAGGGGCGATGCGGGATCCACGGCGGCGCACATGGTCGGCCTCTACCCCGCCCAGCGCCACCTACGTCGCCCTTCTGCCAGCCCCACACGGGATGTCAGGTACCAGAGCTAACAGCTGTTAGACTCGTTGCTGGTAACGGGCAGAATCTTGGCAAGTGGCTGGGTAAGCGGAGGTGACGTGAACGGAACGGCGCTGTTTGTGGCGGTCTTCCTCGCGTGCACGGTGGAGGCCGTGGAGGCGACCACCATCGTGCTGGCCGCGGGCACCGCGCGGGATTGGCGGTCGGCCACCACCGGCCTCCTCGCCGGTCTGGGCGTGCTGGCCGTGATCGTCGCTGTGCTCGGTCCCGCACTGTCCGCGGTGCCGTTGCGTGAGCTGCGCCTGGTCGTGGGTGGGCTGCTGTTGGTCTTCGGGCTGCAATGGCTCCGCAAGGCAATCCTGCGGGCCAGCGGCCACAAGGCACTCCACGACGAAGCGGAGATATTTCGGACTGAGCTGGCCGCCGCGCAATCCGCGCAGCCGCAGCGGGTCGGCGCCGTCCCCGACTGGTATGCCTTCACGCTCTCGTTCAAAGGCGTTGTTTTGGAAGGGCTGGAGGTAGCCTTCATCGCGTTGACCTTTGGCAGCAATCAGCACAACATCCCGCTCGCTGCCATTGCCGCGGTCGCCGCCGTCCTGGTGGTCGGTCTCGCCGGCGTCGCGGTACGTGCGCCGCTGGCCCGGGTGCCAGAAAACACGATGAAATTCGTGGTCGGGATCATGCTGACGGCGTTCGGCACGTTCTGGGGGGCGGAGGGGGCCGGCGCGAGCTGGCCCGGCTCCGATGCCGCGCTGCTGGCACTCGTTCCGTTGATCGCCGTTTTTGCGCTGGTGTTGACGGCCCTGCTGCGGCGGGGGACGGCGTCCCAGACTCCCCGGACCCTCTCCACTTTGGAAGCGGCGAACTCGTGATCAGGCGTATCCGGGCCTTCGGCGCCTTCTGGTATGACTTCGTGATCGGCGACGACTGGCGGGTCGCGCTCGGCGTGGTTGTCGCCCTCGTGGGGACTTTCGCGTTGAGTAAGACTTCCGTCCCGGCTTGGTGGTTGGTCCCGGTAGCGGTGGTGGTCTTGCTTCCGTTCAGTTTGTGGCGCGCCACCCAAAAGCGCTGATACGGGCGTCACTTGCCATCGGTTTCCTCCGCATAGACCCGGCTCGCGTACGCCTCCAAGGCGTGTTCACAGCCGGCCAGGGCTTCGAGGGCGGCCCCGCGGCCCGGCGCGCCGAACACGTCGCGATCGCGGACCTTGGCGAACCAGTTGCGCAGCTTGAGCAGATCCTCCTCGTTCTCTTCCAGCTCGGCGTAGCTGAAGTGCTCGGCGACGTACTCCTTCTCGAGACCGGCGTGGAAGTCCTTGCAGCGGTCCACGATCTCGTCGAATTCGTCATTACGGGCCGCCTGGAATCTGGCCTTCACCTCCCGCTCACCCACCAGCGCTTGACAGGACATCAGGACCGCGGTTCCCGACATGTCCACGATTTCCCGGCGCAACTTGCGCAACGCGCGTTCGGCGGCCGGACCGGCAGGCAGTGCCGCCGCCGAGTTCTGCAGGTAGATCGCCCCGAGGCCCTTCAGCCGCCGCCACACCGCAGCCCGCAGCCGGGTCGGCTCCGACGGTACCCGGTAAATCAGCAGCAGCCACCCCGTGGGTTCGGCTTCCTCGAGGGCCGGCGCCCCGTTGCTACCCGGATCGGTGCTCACCTAGGCGGCCAGACCGACATAGACGCGCATGGCATTCCCGCCCAGGACGAGAGGCACCACGTCGGGGGCCAGGCCCAATTCGACGATGGCGCGGGCATTGGCGGCCACGCCGGGCACGCCGGGCCAGTCCGTGGCGAAGATCCATCGCCGGGATAGCCGGCCGAGGTCGAAGCCCGCGTAGTAGTCCGGCAGGCGTTTGGGCGGCAACCCCGACAGTTCCAGCCACACATGCGGATTCGACAGCGCGAGGAAGGCCGCAGCCTGATACCACCAGCCGCGCCCGCCGTGCGCGAGGACCACATCCAGATCGGGAAAGTCACGCAGCACGGCATCGAGCAGCAGCGGATCCGCGTAGGCATTGGTCGAGCCAGGGAAGGAGCTCGTGCCGCAGTGCACCACCAGCGGAACGCCGCGCTCCTCGAGCAGCGCGTAGGCCGGGTACAGGGCTGGCTCGTCGGCGCGAAAACCGCCATGCACCGGATGCACCTTCAACGCGGCCGCGCCGTGGTTCAGCTGCCGAGTCAGCTCACGGGCGATCGGGTAGTGCAGATGCGGGTTGACGTTGGCCACCGGTCGGAAGCGGCCGGGATCGTGCTCGACCAAGGGGAGCAGATCGTCGAAGCGCTGGTAACCGGTGGCTTTGGGGCTGTACTCGCAGAACAGCAGAGCCCGATCGACGCCTTGCGCGGCAAAATGCTCCGAGAGCAAGGCCGGGTCCGGCGTGCCGTCCGGGGCCCACAACTGCTGGAGCAAACCCGGCGGCCCGAACCCTTCGGCCCACGCGAGCCACGCCGGAGCAACCGACGACAGCACCGGGACGTGCACATGCGCGTCGACCAGCAGATGGCCATCGAGCACGAGTTCAGGCCCTCGGACTGTTCGTGCGATCCGCGGCCGGGGCTGCGCCCGCACCAGGTGGGGTGTTCGCGCCGGTCAGGGCCGGCCCGGCGGCCGCCTGCGCGAACTCGCGGACCCGGAAGCGCTGCACCTTCCCGGTCGCCGTCTTGGGTACTTCGGCGATGATCAGCACGGCGCGCGGGCGTTTGAAGGCGGCCAGCCCGTCGCGGCACCATTCCACCAGCTCGGCCGGGTCGATGCGGTGACCGGCGGCCGGGACCACGCAGGCGACCGGCTTGTCCAGCCCGTCCGCGTCGCTGACACCCACCACGACAGCCTCCGCCACCGACGGATGCTCCAGAAGTCGGCTCTCCACCTCGGCGGGGGAAACCCAGATGCCGCCGGCCTTCAGCAGATCGTTGGTACGTCCCAGACAGGTGTAGAAGCCGTCCTCGGACGCCTGGTAGGTGTCCCCCGTGCAGACCCACTCGCCTTGAAACACCGCCCGGGTGGCCGCTGTTCGGCACCAGTAGCCCGTCGCGGCTGAGCCACCCCGGACGAAAAGCGTGCCGGGGGTGCCGACCGGAACGGGCCGCCCCGACTCATCGCGTAAGTCCAGCTGATAGCCGGGGACCACCTGGCCCGTCGTCCCGGGTCGGACCTGCCCCGGCCGGTTGGACAAGAAGATG
This sequence comes from Mycobacteriales bacterium, assembly GCA_035999615.1. Lineage (GTDB taxonomy): Bacteria > Actinomycetota > Actinomycetes > Mycobacteriales > CAJCIY01 > DASYGP01. The sequence goes on along the minus strand of DASYGP010000159.1, from coordinate 14,068 downwards.
TGCAGCATCTCGGTCGATCCGATCCCATCCAGGATGTCGACCCCGAAACGCTCGACGAATCGGCGATACAGCGGTGCAGGCAGCGATTCACCGGCCGAGGCGCACAGCCGGACCGAGCGGAAGCTGTCGTCCGGAATCTCGGAGGCGAGCAACGCCGCGAAGAAGGTGGGGCCACCGAAAAACAACGTTGGCTGGTCCTGTCGGAGCCGTTCGGCGACGACCTGCGGGGTGGGCCGGCGCGGTTCGAGGATCGCGCTCGCGCCCGCGGACAGGGGGAACAGGGCGCTGTTACCGAGCCCGTAGGCGAAGAACAGCTTGGCGACGGACAGGCAGACATCATCGGGCCGGATGCCGAGCACCCGCTCGCCGTAGGTCTCGCAGACCAGTCGAATATTGGCGTGTCGGTGCATCGCCGCCTTGGGGGTGCCGGTGGTTCCTGAGGTGTAGAGCCACAGGGCCGGCGCATCCGGGTGGACCGGTGCCGCCGATCCGGCCGTGGTCCCGGGTACGGCGAACGTGGACCAATCGTGGTGCTGCACGCCCGCAGGCACCTCGACGCTGGCGTTGCCCACCGCTACGACGTGCCGCACGGACGGGGCCACCGTCAGCGCCTGGCTGAGCGCCGACCCGAACTCCGGGGTGACGACGACCAGGCGGGCCCCACTGTCGGCGAGGACCTTCCCGAGCTCGGACCCGAGCAGCATGGTCGAACACGGAACCGCCACGGCGCCGGCGCGGATGGCCCCTAGCAACGCGGCCAACATCTCGACGCCGTCGGACGTCACGAGCAGGACCCGTTCCTCGGCCCGGACATCGACCGCTGCCAGCCCCGCCGCGAATGCGGCGCTGAGGTCCAACAGTTCTTGATAGCTCAACGTCTGGCTCAGCGTCCGGCCCAGCGTCTGGCCCATCGACCGCACCGCGATCCGCTCGCCGCGGCCGGCTGCCACCTGCCGATCCAGCAGGTATTCGGCGGCGTTGGCGCTCGGCGGGTCGATCGACATCGCGGTCATCTCGGACTCCTCGGGTCGCTCGACGCTGCGCACGATGCAACATCACTCTACGCAGGACTGATGCGGCATCAAAGGCCTGTAGCACGAGGCGTCCGGTGTGGTGGGATGCGCACGTGGATGAGCTGCGGCAGGCCCGCCGGGGCCGGGTCGGGGCGACCAGTGCTCGGAGCCTGCTGTTGACCGTGCTCGGGGAGTTCGTCTTGCCTCAGCCGGCAGCTGTCTGGACCTCGGCGTTCGTCGACGCCTTAGCCGAGTTGGGTGTCGAGGAGAAGGCCGCCCGGCAGGCGTTGGCCCGGACGGCGGCGGAGGGCCTGATCAGCGCCGAGCGCAGCGGCCGGCGTACCGCCTGGTCACTGACCGGCGCGGGACTGCATTTGCTGCAGGACGGCGCCGAACGCATCTACGGTTTCGAACAGGAGCAGCACCGGTGGGATGGCCGCTGGCTGGTCGTCGCCGTGACCGTGCCCGAGACGCACCGTCAGCTCAGGCATCGGCTGCGGACGCGGTTGACCTGGGCCGGCCTTGGTTCGCTGCTGCCGGGGATCTGGGTCACCCCGGATGCCACCAAGGAAGGCGAAGTCCGCGGCGTCATGAACGATCTTGAGCTGGATGCCTTCTCGTGGATCGGGCCGGTGGGCGCGATCGGTGACGAGCAGCGCATCGTCGGCAAGTCCTGGGCGTTGCCGGAAATTGCCGAGCGCTACCAGGGGTTCTTGGCGGCCGTCGGTGAGGAGACCGTCCGCGAGCCGGCCGACGCGTTTCCCGCTCAAGTGCGGCTGGTGCACGCGTGGCGCCGGTTCCCGTTTCTGGACCCGGCGCTGCCGCTGGACCTGCTTCCTGCGCACTGGCCCGGTCGCCCTGCCGCGGACGTGTTCCGCGCCCACCACGATCGCTGGCAGAGCGATGCTCGACAGCACTGGGCGTCGTTGTGCCAGGCCGGAGCCGCCCGGACCTGACCGCCCGGTACTGACCGCCCGGTCCTGACCGCCCGGGTGCCGGGACCGGAAGGCTCCCGGCCCGGCGGGGCGGTACGTTTTCGGCATGGCGGAGTCGTGGACGATTGAGCCGAGCGGCCCGCTGCGCGGTGATGTCCACGTCAAGGGTTCCAAGAACGCGATCACCAAGCACATGGTTGCCGCCCTGCTGGGCGACGGGCCAAGCATGATCTCCAATGCGCCCGACGTGGGTGATGTCAGCATCACCGCCGAGATGTTGCGGGCGGTCGGGGCGAGCGTCGACATCGACGTGGACGGCGATCATGTGGTGGTGGCGCCCGCGGCGTCGCCGACACCGATCGTGCCGATGACCTTCACGGGCCTGAACCGCATTCCGGTGCTGTTACTCGGCCCGCTGTTGCACCTGACCGGAGAGGCGTTTGTGCCGCTGGTGGGCGGGGACCGGATAGGTCGCCGCCCGATCGATTTCCACATGGCGGCTCTGCGCAAGTTCGGCGCCGAGATCATCGTGCGCGAGGACGGAATCGAGGCGCGGTGCCGGCGGCTGCGCGGAGCGCAGATCACCCTGCCCTTCCCCAGCGTCGGCGCGACCGAATCGGTGCTGCTCACGGCCGTATTGGCCGAAGGGAAAACCGTCCTACGCAACGCGGCAACCGAGCCCGAGGTGCTCGAGCTTGCACTGTTCTTGCAGCGGATGGGCGCCCAGGTGGAGCTGAGTCCCGACCGGCGCATCGTCGTCGAAGGGGTGCCGAGACTGCGGGCCGCGGACTGCCGCCTCGCCGGGGACCGCAACGAAGCCTTCAGCTACCTCGTCGCGGGCCTGCTGACCGGCGGCGAGGTGCGCGTCATGGGCTGCCCGCAAGACCGGCTGGTCACGGCCCTGACCACCTTGCTGCGGATGGGGGCCCTCATCCACGTCACCGACGAAAGCATGAGCGCGTCGGCACCCAGCGGGCTTCGCCCCGCCGCGGTGCAGACCGACACCCACCCCGGGTTCATGACCGACTGGCAGACGCCGCTGATGGTCCTGTTTACCCAGGCCGATGGGATGTCCGTACTGCACGAAACGGTCTATGAGGATCGGCTCGTCTACGTCCCCGCGCTGACGGCGATGGGGGCGGAAATTGAGTTGTTCAACACCTGTCTGGGCGGCCCCGCGTGCCGCTTCCACGACACCGACGCCGTGCATTCCGCGATCGTGAAGGGTGTGTCCAAGCTGCACGGGGCCGAAGTGGAAATCCCCGATGTGCGCGCCGGGTTCTCCAGCGTCATCGCCGCCGCGGTGGCGACGAGCCCTTCGGTGCTGACTGGTGTCCAACACCTGGTCCGCGGCTATCACCGTCCCGCGGATCAGCTGGTCGGGCTCGGCCTGAACCTGCAGACCCGTTCATAGATTCAGCGCACGCCCCGGGGCCGAAATTGCACGCTGATCCGCGGGCCGACGGCCCGTGCTGTCTTGGGTACGGCATGCTCCCAGGTTCGTTGGCAGCTGCCGCCCATCACGATGAGGTCGCCGTGGCCCAGCTCGAAGCGGAGTGCCTGCGCCCCACCGCGGGGTCGGAGCGCTAGCGCGCGCGGCGCACCGATCGAAACGATCGCGACCATCGTGTCTTCGGCCTTGCCTCGTCCGATCGTGTCTCCGTGCCAGGCGACGCTGTCCCGACCATCGCGGTACAGACAAAGCCCCGCGGTGCGAAACGGCTCGCCCAGCTCCGCGGCATAGTGCCGGTCAAGCGCCGCCTTGGCCGCGGTGAGGACGGGATCGGGGAGCGGCTGATCCTCGCCGTAGAAGCTGAGTAGCCGTGGGACATCGACGAGATGGTCGAACATGGTCCGTTGCTCCGCCTGCCAGGGCACGCCCTGCTGCAACCGAAGGAACAACGGGTCCGCGCCGAGGATCCACTGCGGGCGCAGATCGATCCAGGCCCCGTTCGTCAGCACCGTGCGCCGCACCGATGCCCCCAGCTCCGCGAGCCCGACATCCTCGGCAAGATCCAACAGCGAGCATTGGAAGGCAGCCATCACGCGTCGAGTATACGCCTCTTCTCGAACATAAGTTCGATTTACGACGGGGGGGCCGGATCCTTTTCCACGCCGGCCGTCGTGACCGCGTCGGGGCGGCGCGGTTCGCTAGCCGACCGGAGCATCCCATCGGCGACCGCCCCCAGGGAGGAGCGGGAGTCCCGGCTCATCTGACGCAATACGGCGTAGGCCGCCGCGGCAGACACATGATCGCGGTGCATGATCATGCCCTGAGCCTGAGCGATCACCCGGCGGGACAGCAGCACCTGTTGGAGACTCTGGTCGAGCTGGTCCATCGAACCGGCCCGCTCAGCGTTGGCGATGACGGTTGCGGACTCGGCGGCGAACATGTCCGCCAGGCGCTTCTCGCGGTCGGCGAACGCGCCCGAGGTGCGCGAGTAGATGTTGAGGGCCCCGATGGGTCCCGACGCGGAGAGCAATGGGGTGGACAGGATGGTCTCGATGCCCCGCGCGCGGGCCCGCGGGACGAACGCGGGCCACCTGCCTTCGTGGCCCAGGGATTCGAGGTGGAACGGCTGGCCCTCGGTCGCGGCGCTCAGGCACGGTCCTTCACCGGTGTCGTATTGATCGTGGTCCATCTCCAGCACCACGTCGTTGCTGGCCGCCACGGTGCTCAGCCGACCGGACCGGGCCAAGGTGAGGCTCACCCCGTCGGCGCCCGCCACGACGGCCTGGGCCATCGAAACCACCAGCGCCAAGGCAGCGTCGAGCACGGATCTGGTCAGCTGGATGGCCGCGAGCACTCCCACGTTTCCGGCGAGGGCAGGCAACGCGGCCGGCCGCTCGATCTGGATGACATGGGTGAACTTGGTGATTTCGAAGGTGCGATAGGTGCTGGCCGAGGGTGAGTGCACATCGAGATGTCCGCCCAGCGGTCGGAGGCGCGACGCGGTCCCGACGATGACACCGAGGCCGGCGGCGTCGAGGAAATCAAGCTGGGACATGTCGATGACCAGTTGGCGACCGCCGCCGGCGATGGCCTCCGCAAGGAGTTCCCGAAAAGCGCCGGCGGTGGCGATGTCAAGCTCGCCCCGGACGCTCACGACGACTCGGGTCGGATCGTCGGGTCCGAACTGGAGCGAGCCGGAAAACTGGCCTTCTTGCGGGCTCATCGGCGTGGGGCACGATGGCCCAACAACATCATGGCGAGCAATTGGCTGGCCGCCTGTGTTTGCCGCAGGCTCACGGTGGTGGGGCCGGCCTGGCGGCAGGACGCGTCGAAGACCCACAGCACCCGGGACCCTTGGGTGGCTCCGACATGAACCTCCGACCGGTCGTAAATCCGGCTCACGAACCGCGAGAGGCGCAGGACTCGTCGCGAGCGACGCGCGGCGCGTCGCAGCCGACGCGTGCTGGCCGGCGCGTCGGCGGCGGCGCGCAGCAGTTGCGCCCAGCCCATGGCCTCGACCGGTGAGAGCTGAACGGGGGCGGCTCGGGTGCAGGCGGCGCCGGGAGGGGGCGCCATGAGCGGGGTGGGGGCTGTCATCCGCCGTGCCCCTGGAGCCGCGCGCCGCGTTCCGCACCGCTGAAGGGGGGGTCGGCGATCGCTGCTGCGAGGATTGGCACGCCGTCGACCTCCTTTGCGCGCACATCGGTGTCAATGCGTCGCCGGGATCTAGAGCAACCACCTTCACCATACGTCGCTTGGTGCCGCGCGCCTAACGGTTCCGGGGTTTTTCAGCTCAAGGCCGTGACGTCGGGGGATGTACCCGGCTGGCCGCATGATCAAGCACATGTCGGGCGGGGAGTGCGCGCGTCACCACCGCCCGCGCGACATCGGTGAGTCGTTGGTTGTGATCGCGGGCGTAGCGCCGGAGCTGGGCGAACGCCTGATCCATGTTGAGGTCGCCCCGCTGGGCGAGCACGCCCTTGGCCTGCTCCAGCACAACCCGGCTGGTCAGCGCCGCCTGCAGCTGTTCCGCGATCGCGGTCTTGTCCACCACGGTCTTGTCTTGCAGGATTGCCACACTGGCGACGTGGGCCAGCGCCTGGCTGAGTCTGAGGTCCCGTTCCGAGAGGGGTCCGGTGCTGGCGCCGAACAGCCCGAGGGTGCCTAGCACCTCGTTTCGTAGCCGCATCGGCACCGCGTGTACCGCGGCGAACCCGGCGGCGATCGCCGCGGCCACGAACTGTGGCCAGCGCTGCGTGTGCTGGCTGAGGTCGTCCACGCTGATCGGCGTTCCGTCGCGGAAGCACTCCAGGCACGGCCCCTGGTCGCGCTGCAGCTGGAACAACTCCAGATTCCGAGTCCCCTCGGTGGAGGCGGCAACGACGTGCAGGACCCCCTGGCTGTCGGCAAGGAGGAGTCCCGCGGAGGCAATGTCCAACAGCCGAGCGCAGTCGGTGGTCAGCCCGGTCAGCAGGTCCACCACGTCAAAGCCGTCGACCAAGCTGTTGGCGAGCGAGACGAAGGCCTCGGTGACGGCGCTCTCCCGGTCCTGATCGGTCATGAATCCGCCCTGCCCGGACCCTCTTTCCTCCAAGCCTCGTCGTCGTCCAGGCTGAGCCTGCGTTCGACGATGGCCCAGGCGACCTCGCTGGCGGTCAGTCCTTGCGCGAACGCATGTGCGCGAAGCCGGACGAGCGCTTCGGTCGGACCGACGTCAAGCTGACCCATGATCATCCCGGTGGCTTGGTAGACTTCGACCCGTTGCAATGAGGCAAGTTGCGCCCACTTGTCCTCCCCGTCGAGGTCGTCGTTCCAGGCCACGTAGTCGTCGGTCATCAGGTCGAGCAGCGGTAGTGCCGCGAGCTCCGCGGCCAGCAAGCCGCCGGTGAGCGAGGACTCGACGAGCGAGCCGGGCTCCTTGCGGAACAAGTCCAACGCGCCAACCTGCACGGTGGTAATCGCCACGGGGAGCGCAAACACGGCTCGGACGCCGGCGCCGAGTACGGCCCCCGAGAACGCCGGCCAGCGGTTTTCCTCCGGGTCGCTGAGGTCAGCGACGAGGATTGGCCGCCCTCTGGAGACGGCGTCCAGGCAGGGCCCCTCGCCGAAGGTGAACTGAAACTCGTCGAGGCGCCTACTCAGTTCCCCACTGGAACCGAAGGTGCCTTGGGTAGCACCGCTATGCATCACGGAGATGGCAGCCCCATCGATCTTGAGCAGCTCGACGCAGGCCCGGCAGAGTCGATCCGCCGCCGACAGACCGGTGCCCGCCCCGGACATCGCCGCTCCGAGATCGGCCCGCAATCGCTCCGAAGAACCCATCGAGACCTTTCCCCGCGCCGCCATGAATCGGAGGACCGAATTCTACTCGGGACGCTTCCCGCCGCGCCCGATCGATCGGCCGGCGACCGCGATCAATCTTTGGCGATCCGGGTAGGTGCCGCGAGAACGGGGACACACTGAGGATGACCGATCAGGGTGGGCCGCGGGGATGACCGATCAGTGGGCGCAGCCGCTGACGCCCGACGGGCCGCCAACCGGCGAGCAGACCTCCTGGCGGCGCCGACACCGCCGGGTGATCGCGATCGGGAGCGTCGCCGTCGTGGCCGTGCTGATTGCGCTAGGCGCGGTCGGTCTTTCCGACCGAGCGGCTGGGCCCTCCGCGATCACCGCCGCCGAGGCGACAACACCGCAGAAGGCTGCAGATGGCTACTACCAGGCGTTGGCGGCGCGCTCGGCGCAGCGCGCCTTCGCGTTGCTCTGCTCTGTGCGGCAGGCCGCGGGTTATAGCGGTTACAGCTCCTCGGTGAGCCGGAATGTGAACTCCGGCACCGGGATCAAGAGTTGGAAGCGCACCGGCGCGCCGCAGATCGCGGGGGACCAGGCCTCCGTCCAGGGCCGGCTGGTGCTCGATGACGGAGACTCGACCCTGATCACCCTCGTGCTGCTCCAAGAGGGTGGGAAGTGGCGGATCTGCACCTCCAATCTTGGGGGGATCCTGCCGGGACCGGGTCCAGGCGGCGGGGGGAGCACGTCCAATGCGTGAGTCGGAGGCTTGCTTCACCGCCTGAAGTGCTACAGACTCATGGCGAAACGACAGGCAAACGTAGGATGTGACGGGTCGAGGAGGCAGGGCACATGGCGCAGTTGGCAGGACGGGCGGACGCCCAGACCGGAATCGCGCCGGAGCCGACCGGCCCGACCAGCCCGATCGACTACTCGCAGAAGATCCCCAACAACGTCGGCCTGGCCACCGACCGGCGCTTGCAGCGGGCCTTGGAGGGCTGGCAACCGAAGTTCATCACCTGGTGGAAAAATCTGGGTCCGGCGGTCCCGACGCAGGATGTGTATTTGCGCACGGCGATCTCGGTCGGCCGCGATGGATGGGCGCATTTCGATTACGTCCCGATGGAGGAGTACCGCTGGGGCATCTTCCTGGCCGAGCGCGATCCCGAGCGGCGGGTGGCATTCGGTCGACACAAGGGTGAACCGGTCTGGCAATCGGTGCCGGGGGAGCACCGGGCCGATCTGATCCGCCTGATCACGGTGCAGGGCGATACCGAGCCCGCGTCTGTCGAGCAACAGCGTCGGCTCGGCGCGACGGCGCCGAGCCTGTACGACATGCGCAACCTTTTCCAGGTCAACGTCGAGGAAGGGCGGCATCTGTGGGCCATGGTCTATCTGCTGCACGCCTATTTCGGCCGGGAGGGGCGTGAGGAGGCCGAACAGCTCTTGAAGCGGAACTCCGGTGATCCGGACAGCCCCCGCATTCTCGGTGCGTTCAATGAGGACACCACCGACTGGTTGCAGTTCTTTATGTTCACCTACTTCACCGACCGTGACGGCAAATATCAGCTCGGGACCTTGAAGGAATCGGCGTTCGACCCGTTGGCGCGAACCTGCGAGTTCATGCTGAAGGAGGAGGCGCACCACATGTTCGTCGGCACGACGGGCGTGCAGCGCGTGGTCGAACAGACGGCGGCTTTGATGGTCGAAACGGGCACCGCGGATGTTTTCGACCACGGCGGCATCCCGTTAACGGTGATCCAGAAATATCTCAACTTCCAGTTCGCGGTGTCCATGGACCTATTTGGTTCCGAGCAGTCGTCCAACGCCGGCAAGTATTTCACTTCAGGGCTCAAGGGCCGCTGGGGTGAGACCCGCCGCAAGGACGATCACACGCTGATCGGCCAGGAACGCGAAATGACCGCGGTGGAAGGGGGAAACCTGGTCCAGAAGACGGTGCCGCTCCTGGGCGCGCTCAATCTCGACCTGCGCGATGAATACGTCGCCGATTGTGAGAATGGCGTCAAACGTTGGAATCAGGCTCTCGAAGACGCCGGACTTGCCGACCGGCTTACCCTTCCGCACGAAGGCTTCTTCAGGAAGGTCGGCACCTACGCCGGTCACGCGATCAGTCCAGCGGGTGAGCTGCTCACTCACGATGAGTTCGCTCGCCGCGAGGACGAATGGATCCCGACCGCCGCGGACCGGGCGGAGGTGGCCAAGTTGATGACGCCGGTCTACGAGCCGGGAAAGTTCGCGAGCTGGATCGCACCCCCGCCGCAGGGCATCAACGCGCAGTCCGTCGAATTCGACTACGTCCGCTTCGCATGACCGGTGCCCCGGGGATGCGGTCAGCAGCGCTGCCTGCCGCGCGCGTCGATTTCGACACTGCCCCCGAGCGGTACCGGCATTGGCGGCTCTCGCTCGCCGGCCCGGTTGCCACCCTCACCCTGCACGTCGACGAGCGGGGCGGCCTGGTTCCTGGTTACGAGCTGAAGATGAACAGCTATGACCTGGGGGTGGACATCGAGCTCTACGACGCGGTGCAACGGCTGCGCTTCGAGCACCCCGAGGTCAAGGCGGTCGTGTTGACCGGCGGCCTCGACCGAATGTTCTGCGCCGGCGCCAACATCAAGATGCTGGCGCAGAGCTCTCACGCTTGGAAGGTGAACTTCTGCAAGTTCACCAATGAAACCCGCAACGGCATCGAGGACGCCACGGCGACCTCGGGGCAGACCTACATCGCCGCGTTGAACGGCACGGCCGCCGGTGGTGGCTACGAACTCGCTCTCGCCTGTGACCAGATCGTGCTCGTCGATGACGGATCGTCGGCGGTCTCGTTGCCCGAGGTGCCGTTGCTCGGTGTGCTTCCAGGCACGGGGGGGCTCACCCGGGTCGTCGACAAGCGCCGGGTGCGCAAGGACCGGGCTGATGTGTTTGCGACCAAGAGTGAGGGAGTCCGCGGCGCAGTTGCCGTGCAGTGGAACCTCGTTGATGAAAGCGTTCCGCTGAGCCGTTTCCCCGACGCGATCGAGGCGCGCACCGCGGCTGCGGTGGCCAGATCGAGCCGTCCCGATGATGCGGTGGGGGTGCCGCTGGACCCGTTGGATCGCAAGGAGTCCACCGACGGCATTACCTATGGCTCGGTCAGGGCCGCTTTTGACCGGGCGGCACGGCGGGTCGACATCACAGTCCAGGGACCGGTGGCGGCTCCGCCCGAGGACGTCGCCGCGATACTCGCGCAGGGTGTCGGCTACTGGCCGATGGCCCTGGCGCGTGAGCTGGACGATCTCGTCCTGCGGTTGCGGACGAACGAGCCCGAGCTGGGCACCTGGGTGTTCCGCTCGGCAGGTGATGCCGAGCTGGTGATGGCCTACGACGGGCAGCTGGGCGCGCTGGCCGACCACTGGTTCATCAACGAGGTGATCCAGTACCTCAAGCGGACGCTCAAGCGGTTGGATGTGACCAGTCGGAGCCTGTTCGCTGTCCTGGAACCGGGGAGCTGCTTCGTCGGCACTCTGCTGGAGATCGCCTTGGCCTGCGACCGCCAATACATGCTGGCCGGCGTGATGGAAGACCTTGACCCGGACGCCACACCGGCGACGGTGCGGATCGGCGCGGCCAACCTCGGGCTGCTCCCGATGGGGAACGGCCTGACGCGCCTGCAGTCCCGCTTCTATGGAAGGCCGGACGCCCTGTCCGCGGCGGTTGCCCGGCTGGGCGAGCCCCTGGACGCCGCCGCGGCGGACGCGATCGGTCTGGTTACAGCCACCCCCGATGACCTTGACTGGGAGGACGAGCTACGCGTGGCGCTGGAGGAGCGGGGCGCCCTGTCCCCCGACGCCCTGACGGGGATGGAGGCCAACCATCGCTTCGTCGGCCCGGAGACCGTCGAAACGAAGATCTTCGGTCGCCTGACGGCCTGGCAGAACTGGATTTTCCTGCGCCCCAATGCGAGCGGGCCGGACGGTGCGCTACGCCGCTACGGCTCCGGCACGCCAGCCGAATTCGACCCCCACCGGATCTGAGTTTGACGCACGCGCAGGTGGAACAGGAGGGACAGTCATGGCCTATGTCATTGCCGGCGCCTGCATCGATGTGAACGACAAGGCGTGCGTGGAAGAGTGCCCGGTCGACTGCATCTATGAGGGCGAGCGTAAGAGCTATATCAACCCCAAGGAATGCATCGATTGCGGAGCGTGCGAGCCGGTCTGCCCCGTCGAGGCGATCGTTCAGGATCGCCATGTGGACGAGGACCAGACGTCGTTCATTGCGGACAATCGAGCCTTCTTCGAGGAGGCGCTGCCCGGTCGGGCGGAACCGTTGGGCGCCCCGGGCGGATCGCGCAACGTGGGTCCGCTGGGTGTGGACACCCCCTTGGCGCACGGCTGGGAGGCGTGATGTCCACGGGCCGCCCGGTCAGCGAACTCTCCGATCAGGAGCTGGAATCCCAAGGCACCCACGCGCACGCCACCCGGAATTGGGTGTTCCTGCATGGCACCGCGGAGCAGTTTGCGCACCACACCGAGCGGATGCTGGCGCTCGAACAGGAGTACCTGCGCCGCTTCCCCAAGCGCACCTGGCAGGGGAGCGGTGACACCCCGGGCCAGGTCGATGAGGCCACCCGTCTTCGGCTGGCGCTCAGGGGCTTGTCCGGTCAGATCGCCGCTCTCCTGGCGGAAAGTAGTGCGGATGCTGCTGAGCCGGCGGAAGCAGACGCGGCGCTGATGCGCCGGTTGCTGCAGCGGGTCGCCGACGCGGGCGGGCGCATGCACAAGTTGGAACTGCACCAACTGGCCCGCGAGCTGGGATTGAACCCGGCAACCTTGGCCGGGTTCTACCGCGGCCCGGAGGCCGTTCTGCGGGCCGAACGCGAGGAGCGCGTGCTCACCGAGGCGGGGCGGGCCGCCGCGCGGTAGCCGGGCCGGAGCGCCCGTCCGGCGACGCTGCAGTCCGAGCGGGTGACGGCCAGTCCCGACCCGAGAAGCGGGACGGGCCCCCGATTGGGGGGCCCGTCCCGTGATCAAGCCTTCGACGTGCGGTGATGCGAGGGTGAGTGACGGGGCTCGAACCCGCGACACCCGGGATCACAACCCGGTGCTCTACCAGCTGAGCTACACCCACCACGAACGTGCAGCGAGGAGTCTAGAGGCTCGGCGGCTCCGCTGCTGCCGCAGGGGCGTGATCGCGGGGTTCACTGACCGCGGCCGCGAGTTGCTGCGCGGTCGGGGTGTCCGGGCCGGGCTGTGGGACGAATAGGGCAGACCGGTAGTAGCGGAGCTCGGTGACCGACTCCAGGATGTCGGCAAGGGCTCGGTGCCCGCCGCCCTTTGCCGGGGCCGCGAAGTAGACCCGGGGATACCAGCGGCGGGCCAGCTCCTTGACCGACGACACGTCGATCATGCGGTAGTGCAGGTGATCGTCCAGCGTGGGCATGTCGCGGGCGAGAAAGCCGCGGTCGGTCGCGATGCTGTTGCCGCACAGCGGCGCCTTGCGGCGTTCCGGCACGTGTCGGCGCACGTAGTCGAGGACCTGGTCTTCGGCCTCGGGGATGGTGAGCGTGGCGGTCTTGATCTCCCCCAGCAGGCCGGATGAGGTGTGCATCTCGAGTACGACCGGTTCCATGGCCGTCAACGCCGCGGCCGGGGCGGCCATGACCAGATCGATGCCCTGGTCGAGCACGTTGAGCTCGGCGTCGGTGACCACGCAGGCGATTTCGACGAGTGCGTCGTTCGCCACCGACAGTCCGGTCATTTCGCAGTCGATCCACACCAGCCGGTCCATGGATGCAGCCTACGGGTCACGGCGCGAGGGCCGAACCGCCGATCTCATCGCGCGGGCCGGTGTCAGACCCGCCTTGTGCCCGGAGGTATGCGGTGATGTCGGCGGGGGCTTGCGGCCGGGAGAACAGGTAGCCCTGGGCCAGCTGGCAGCCCTCGGCAAGCAGGGCGAGTCGCTCGCGTTCGGTTTCGACGCCCTCGGCGATGACGACCAGTTCGGTTGCCTTGGCGAGGCGCAGGATGCCGCGCGCCAACCGGGTCGGCGGTCCATCCTCCAGCGCCAGCCGGCTTGTCCACATCCGGTCGATTTTGATGATGTCGAAGGGGAGTTCGTGAATCTGCTGGGGCCCGGCATGGCCGGCCCCGAAGTCATCGCAGGCCAGGTGCACCCCGCGGTCGCGGATCTCGTGCAGGTTGCGCCGGCCGGCGGTGCTGTTGCCGATCGGGATCCGTTCGGTGAGTTCCAGCGCGAGCGCGGACGGGTCCAACCTGCTGGCCGCAAGCGCCTCGTCGACGCGGTCGAGCAGGTGGGGATCGTCTACTTGCCGCGGGCTGAGATTCACTCCCAGGCAGAAGTCCGCGTCGGCAGGTAGCTGCCGCTTCCAGATCTGGGTTTGCCGGGCCGCCTCCATGAGGATCCAGGACCCGAATTCGTGGATGTCTCCGGTCGCCTCGGCCAGCGGGATGAACGTGTCGGGCATCACGACTCGGCCGTTGCGGTCCCGCATCCTGAGCAGCGCCTCGACCCCGATGATGCGGCCCTCGTTGAGCTCGACGACCGGCTGGTAGTCCACCTGAAGGCGTTGCTCGTGCAGCGCGGAGGCCACGAGTTCGGTGAAGGGATCCTGCGTGGGCCGCACCCGGCTGCGGTGCGCCGCCGGGTGCTTGGTGAGGACGCCGGGCGCGGCTCGACGGAGGCCCACCGCCACATCCGGCGGCATCGGGTCAGGTTCCTGGGCGGTCGCGATGCAATCACGCCCGCGCCGCTTCGACTCATACAGCGCGCGGTCAGCGCTGCCCAGCAGCTCACGGCTTCCCACGCCGGGGGTGCGGACGGCTACCCCGATCGAGATGGAGGTCACGATGGTGTGTCCCTGCACA
>DASYGP010000158.1:0-2053 GCA_035999615.1 Mycobacteriales bacterium | reverse complement strand
CGCGTGGCGAGCACCGAGCCCGCCAGCACCAGGACAAAGCCCACCGCGATACCGACGGTGAAACGCTCATGCAAGAACGTGACTCCCAGGCCGACCGCGACCGCCGGGTTCACATAGGTGATCACCGTGGCCCGGACCGGGCCGACCTCCGCGATCAGCCGGAAAAAGATCAGGAAGGCCACCCCGGTGCAGAGAGTCGCGAGCACGACAACGGAGGCGATGACCCGGCCATTGGGTAGCTGCCGCGGCAGCTGCAGAATGCCCAGCGGCGCGTAGATCACGGCGGTCAAGCCGAGCGAGGCGGCTACCACGCCGAGTCCCGGCAGGTGCGACAACGTCCGAGACAAGATCAGCGGGCCCAGCGCATAGCCCACGATGACGACCGCCACCTCGAGCAACGCGACCAGGCTGATCGCGCCGAGATCGAGCCCGACCAGCGCCGCGACACCGCCGAGACCGACCAGCAACCCGGTGAGGCGGCGAACCCCCAGCGGCTCGTGGTCGCCGGCGAGGCGCCCGAACACGGCTCCGACGAGCGGGACGGCGGCGACGAGCAACCCGGACAGCGAACTGGACAGCCGCCGCTCCGCCGCCGACAGCAGGAACCACGGGATCGCGAGCTCGGCCACCGTGTAGGCCAGCAAGGGACGCCAGTACGGCACCAACGGGCGCAGCTGGCCGCGGGTCACCGCGAGCGGAAGCAGAAACAGCGCACCGAGCCCGGTCCGCAGGAACACGAGGGAGGCGGGAGTGAGGTCCCGCACCGCCACCTTGATCAGCAGATAGGGAACGCCCCAGATGACGCACATAGCCGCGAAGAGCACCCATCCGCGCCGCGACATGGCCGACCCCTGGTTGCTGGCGATTCGTTGGTAAGGACCGTTGACAGCCGCAAGTGTCGCGCACACTGCTGACATTCCCGCCGTACGTTTGAGGTCGACGGCGGGACGCCCGTCGGGTCGGGCCGGCTACGCCGCCCCGTGCCCGTTCAGGAGGCGCAGTTCCGGCGCGGGCGACGGCGCGATCACGAAGGCGTCGCGGCCGGCGGCCTTCGCGGCGTACAGGGCCTGATCGGCGCGCTCCAGGGCATCGCGTGCCGTTTCGGTGCCGGTCCGAGTGGCGGCCCCGATCGAGCACGTGACCGGCCCGTCCGACTCCCGCCAGGCGCGCTGAAGGCGCTGGGCGAGCTGGCTCGGATCGGAGTTCGCGGCAATGAGAACCACGAACTCCTCACCGCCATAACGTGCGGCCAGGTCCTCCCCGCGCAGAGCCCCGCGCAACACCGAGGCGAAATGCTGCAGCAGGCGATCGCCGGCCTGATGGCCATAGCGGTCGTTGAACGCCTTGAAGTGATCGAGGTCCAAGAACAGTACCGAGCTACCCGGTTCGACCCCGGGCAGGGCTGCTTCCAGGGCATGCCGGTTCGGCAGACCGGTGAGGGCGTCGCAGTCGGCCCGTGAGCGCAGCAACTCCGACTCGCGCTGATGATCTGCGGTCAACCGGCTCAAGGTCTCCCCAACGATGAGCCAGACCCCGACCGACAGTGGCAGGCGGACCATGGTGGCCGCGTCGTGGACGTCGTAGGAGACCCACCAGCAGCCGACCAGGACCGGGAGCACCGCGGTGGTGGTCCAGCTGGGCTGACTCACACCGACCGCGACCGCCGAGAAAGTCAGCAGGGAGACGAACGAGGGCGCGACACCCGCGGTGAGCAGGCCGACCGCGGCCACCGAACCGGTGGTGACGGCAGGGAACAACAGCAACCACCGTCGCGACAACCCGTCCCACGGAAGCCACCACAGCAGCAGCGCGGTCAGCACTTCAGCCCCTGCCACGGCCTCCACCCGGGTCAACGGGCCGGTCGACAGGCCCAGTCCGGTCACGGTGCCCCCGAGCAGGGTCCCGGCGACCAGCAAAAAGGCGCAGCCGAGACGGGCCTGACCACGGGCCCCGGTGAGAGTCACATCAGCACCATCGACAGATGGCCGGCAAACCTGAGGTCCCCATCGAACGGCCGCGGTTGCGTGCATCTGAACTGCAGCTTTTCGGTGGG
>DASYGP010000144.1:0-2250 GCA_035999615.1 Mycobacteriales bacterium | reverse complement strand
CCGGCAATGAGGACGGCGGCGTCTTGGAGGCGCCTAGCATCCGGGCGCCCCGTACCCGTCTCAATGGTCAAGTCTCCCCGCACCGTCGGTTCGCGTTCGGCACCCTGTCCCTCGACACCGTCAAGAAGATCAAAAATGCGCACGGCGTCACCGTCAACGACGTAGTCATGACGCTGTGCGCGGGGGCGCTGCGGCGCCGGCTGTCCGCGACCGGGGACCTGCCCGAGGCACCCCTGGTCGCGCTGGTGCCGCTGTCGGTCCGCACCCCGGAACAGTTCGGCACCTACGGCAACAAGATCTCCATGATGATCGTCCCGATCCCGACGAACATCGCCGATCCGGTGGAGCGGTTGGCCACGATGCACGAGACGATGAGCTCGGCGAAGGAGCGGCACCAGGCGCTGCCCGCCACGCTGCTGCAGGACGTCACCCACTTCATCCCGCCGGCCCTGTTCGCGCGCACCACCAGAACGCTGTTCCGGGTGGCCGCGCAGAACCCGATCGCGCCAGCGGTCAACGTGGTGATCTCCAACGTGCCGGGTGCCCCGTTCCCGCTTTTTTGCGGCGGCGCCAAGATGGAGAACAACTACCCAGTGTCGGTGCTGTTTGAAGGCGTCGGACTCAACATCACCGTGTTGTCGTACCAATCGCACCTGGACTTCGGGCTGATCGCCGACCGGGACATGCTGCCGGACACCTGGGACCTGCTGGCCGATCTCCGTAAGACGCTGAAAGAGCTGGCAAGATGAGCGCGTGCCCGCGCCCGAGCAGCCGATCGGCCCGCCGCTGCCGCACTGGGCGCCGGCCACGCGCCCGGCCGCGGTCCGGCTGACCGGCCGGCACTGCCGGCTCGAACCGCTCACCGGCGAGCACGCGCCCGCCCTGTTCGCGGCCTACCGGCAGGACCGGAGCGGCCGGCTGTGGACCTACCTGCCGTACGGGCCGTTCGTGTCCGCCGCCGACTACGCCGGCTGGATCGCCTCCATGGCCGCCGACCCCGGCGTGCACCTGCTGGCGATCCTCGACGCGGCGACCGGTGTGCCGACCGGGGTCGGCGGCTACCTGCGGATGAAGCCCGCCGGCGGCTCCATCGAAGTGGGACACCTGGCCTTCAGCCCGGCCCTGCAGGGCACCACCGCCGCCACCGAAGCGATGTACCTGATGGCCGGCCACGCGTTCGACGAGCTCGGCTATCGGCGCTATGAGTGGAAGTGCGACGCCCTCAATGCGGCGTCGTTCGCCGCCGCCCGCCGGCTCGGGTTCACCCCCGAGGGGATCTGGCGGCAGGCCACGATCTACAAGGGGCGCAGCCGGGACACTGCCTGGCTCGCCATGACGGACGGCGACTGGTCCCGGCTGCGCCCGGCCTACGAGGCCTGGCTGGATCCCGCGAACTTCGCCCCCGACGGAAGCCAGAAGAGCGCGCTGCGGACCCTCACCGCTGCCGCGCTCATCACGCCCGCCCCCCGCGAGGATCTGCTCGGCGAGACCGCCCCCGCCCCGGCCGCCCCCACCGGCTGGCCCGAGCCGTGACGGCGCGGCGACGACGGGTCTGCCTACTTGTCGCAGCCACCGCGCTGCTCGCCGGGGCGGTGGCCGCCTTCGCGCCGAGCGCGCGTACGGGGCCGGCCCGAGGCGCCCTCCGCGCCGGGGACACCCTCGCGGCGGGTGGGTCGTCCGCCGGCGGGTCGGGGGCCGGCGGGTCGGGTGGCGGCGGCGCTGTGGGGGGGTCTTCGGCGAGCAGGTCGCGGCCCAGCCTGTCGGTGGTGACTCTCGGTGATTCCGTCCCAGCCGGGGCGAACTGTTCCTGTCCCCCCTTCGGCGACGTCTACGGCGCGCTGTTGACCGAGCATCGGGGCCAGCCCGCGAACGTGCACAACTTCGGGATCGACGGGCAGACCAGCGCGACCTTGAAGGCCGAGCTCAGCGCCGGTGGAAGCCCCGAGGCGCAGGCCATCGCCGGCGCCGACATTGTCACCATCACCGTCGGCGCGAACGACTTCGACGAATCCCTCGTCGACAGCCCCGCCTGCGCCGACCTCAGCTGCTATCACGGCGATCTCGCCGCACTGCGGGGCAACCTCACCGCCGTGATCAGCGCGGTGCGCAGGCTCGCGCCCGGTCGCGCTCCCACCATCTTGGTGACCGGCTACTGGAACGTGTTCCTCGACGGAGCGGTGGGGGCCAGCCACGGGAGCGCGTACCAGCACGGCAGCGACCGGCTCACCGTCGCGGCGAACCTGATCATCG
>DASYGP010000044.1:0-19735 GCA_035999615.1 Mycobacteriales bacterium | reverse complement strand
CCGTCGCGTCGCAACCCAAGCAGCTGCGAGGACGGCGGCCACGCCACCTCCCTCACGCACTGGCCGACGGGCGCGTCGTCGGCGACGAGCTCGAGGTCCACGACCCGGTAACCCTGCAGCCGGGTCACCGAGGTTGGCTCCGACGTCGGGGCGGTGAACAGGGCCGTTCCCGGCCTTGCCTTGGCCTGGGCCGCGCCCCGCTGAAGGCGGCTGTTGTAGGCGGCCAGGACATCGCGATGCGTGAGCCAGCCCAGGATCTGGCCACCGTCGGCGGTGAGCACCGGCAACTCGGAGTGATCGTGGCGTATCAGGAGGGAGAGTGCCTGCTCAAGGGTCTGATTCGCGGCCAGGGTGGGCATCGCTCGGGCGAGGCTGCCGGCGCTCGCTTCCAGCGCGTTTTCCCGCACGCTTTGCTCGACGTCACGCGTCGTCACGGTGCCTCGATAGACCCCCTCCCGGTCGGTGACGGGCAACGCGTCACGGCCTTCGGCGGCCAGCGCTTCGATGACGTCCTCCAGCGGAGCCTCTTGCGGCAGCGCTCTCGGCACCGGATGCATCGCGTCGGCGACGGTGATCAGTTCCATCAGGTTTGCCGCCTTGCCGCGCAGCAGGTCGATGCCCCGGCGCCGCAGCTTGAGGGTGTAGATCGTCTCCCGGCTCAGCAGGTTGCTGCTGCCGGTCGCAAACGCGATCGCGACCATCAACGGCAAGACGATCGCGTAGTCACCGGTCAGCTCGAAGATGATCAGCACGGCCGTGATGGGCGCCCGGGCGGCGCCGGCGAATACCGCACCCATGCCGACCAACCCGTAGGCCCCGGCTGGACCCACGGCGTTCCCGAACAAGGCGTGCGCCGCCAGTCCGAACGCCGTTCCCAACATCGCGCCCATGAACAATGACGGCGCGAACACACCACCAGACCCGCCGATCCCGATCGTCAGACTCGTCGCGGCGATCTTCCCGATGAGCAGCACGACCAGAAACCACAGGACGTAATGACCCCGGACCCCGGCCTCGAGAACCGGATAGCCGACGCCGTACATCTGCGGGAGTGCCAGCAACAGCAATCCCAGAAGGCCGCCGCCAACAGCCGGACGCAACCATTCCGGTCCCGGCCACAGCTGGTCGAGCAGATCCTCGGTCCCATACAGCACCTTGGTGAACCCGACCCCCACGACCGCCGCGAGGACCCCGAGCAGTGCGTAGAGCAGGTACTCATCCGGCGCCGGGGTGTGGAACGTCGGCAGGTGCAAAAACGCGGCCGAACCGAAAGCGGCTCGCCCGATCACGTCAGCGATCACCGAAGCGAGAACCACCACGCCGAACGACTCGGTGGCGAAGTCCTGCAGGATCAGCTCCAAGGCGAAAAACACCCCGGCGATAGGGGCATTGAACGTCGCTGAGATGCCGCCAGCAGCGCCGCAGGCCACGAGCAGGCGCAACCGGGAATCGGAGATCCGCAGGGCCTGGCCAATGTTCGAGCCCAGCGCCGACCCGATCTGCACAATCGGGCCTTCCCGGCCGACCGAGCCGCCGGAGCCGATACACAACGCTGACGCCAACGATTTCACGATCGCCACCTGCGGACCGATCCGCCCGCCGCGCTCCGCGATCGCCAACATCACCTCCGGAACCCCGTGTCCCCGAGCCTCTTTGGCGAAGCGATCCACGATCGGCCCGTAAACAAGGCCGCCGATGACCGGTACCAGGATCACGAAGTAGATGCCGAAGCCGGGGAAATGCGAGCTGGCGACCCGGCCCGCCGCGCTGTAGTCCGCCCGGCCAGTGAACAACTCAGTGACCCAAAGGATCAGGTACCGGAACAACACCGCCCCCGCGCCGGCCCCCGCTCCCACCAGTAGGGCCAGCGGCACCAGCCCCGGCGCCGACCCGCGCAGCCAGTCATACCCTCGGCGGCCTAGATCGGCCGGCATCCTCAAGGACCCGGCCCCGGCGCCCCGAAGACGACCTGACTGACGGGTCCATGGATCTCCGCTCATTGATCCCACCCCAACGACCAGTCCTGCTCGGGCACCTCGCCTGCTGCCGACGCGAAGGTACGCAGGGCCACCACGAGTCCGGCCCGCTCGGGCCCGGGCACTTTCGCCAGGATTCGGCGCACCTCGATCCGCCGCCGCCGGGTCACCTCACCGACCAGCTGCTCACCTTCCGGCGAGATGGCGACCAGGACGGCGCGGCGATCACCCGCCCGGCGGGTACGGCGGACCAGTTGCTTGCGGACAAGCCGGTCACACATCCGGGTCGCCGTGGACGGGTTCACCGCAAGCGCCGCTGCCAAGTCCAGCGCTCGCTGCGGGCCGCGCGAGGCCAGCACCACCAACGCCCGGTACTGCGGCAGTGTCACATCGTCGGCCGCCCCTGCCAGGGAGCGCGCCGCGACGGCTACCAGTGCCCGGCTTGCTCCGATCACCGCGTCGATCACGTCCTCCGACGAGGCTGGTGGCGACGATTCGTGCATATGGCTACTATTGCACAGGGCAACCAATTGCCTACCGCCGCGGCACCGTGCTCGGGGCCGGAAGGCGGGTTTGCCTGCTCTGCTCAGGGGGCACCCCCGGAAACAATCAGCATTTCAAGTGGGAAGGGTGCCGGAAAAGGCCATGACGGACGCGCCGGGATTTGCGCTGCCGGATCAGTCCGGCGCGCGCTGGACGCTCGCGGACCACCTGGATGCGGCCACGGTCTTGGTGTTCTACCGCGGGGACTGGTGACCGTACTGCAACGGCCAGCTGGTCAGCTTGGCGCAGCAGCATCACCTATTCACCGCCGCCGGCGCGCGCCTGATCGGGATCAGTGTCGACTCCGTCGGTCAGAACGCGGCGATGGTCGACAAGCTGGGGCTCCCGTTTCCGCTGTTGTCCGACCCGGGCGGCGAGCAGGCCATCAAGGCGTATGACTGCTGGAATGCCGAGCCGCAAATCGCCCACCCCGCCGTTGAGATCGTGGCGCCGACGGGAACAGTGGCCTTCCGCCAAGTCGGCAGCGACTTCGCTGATCGGCCAACTGAGGACGAAGTGCTGATCGAAGTGCAGCGCCTCAACCTGCCGGCCACCACGCAGGAGGCGCCGCACCCCGGCGCGGCGCATCCTGGGGAACGTGCCTTCGACTTGTCGTTGCTGCCGGCCTACCTGCGCGGAGCAAAGTTCGCGGCCACCGCCCTGAGCATGCGCGTGCCCGAAGCCGTCGAACAGGCCGAAGTGCTCAAGGCCGAATACGAGCGCTACCTCACAGCCCTGCAGGCACATCCGCGTGGTGCTGGAAACGCGGGGCCGGAAAGGGCGACATGATCCGCGGTCGGCGGCCGGAGTGCGGCCTTTCCGATCGGGGCCGCCAAGATCGGCGGGCGTTTGGGTCGACACGAGGTGGGCACCACTAGGCTGTGCCTAGGCTGGTGGGCCACAGCCGTCTCGTACCGTCGAATCGTTGGGGCAAAGATCAGCTCGTGTTGAATCGCGTGATCCGGCTGCAGTCCGCGCCGATGTCTCCCAGGGGACCCCTGTGGAGCTGAATCAGAGCGAGCAGCGCACCTTTGACGACATCGTCACGGCCGTCTGCGACGCCGATCGGCGGTTTTCGGTGCGGGTGCGTGCGCGGCCCTGGCGCTGGGCCCGGCTGATGCACGTCATTGGGGCCGGGTGCTGCGTCGTCGCGGCGGGGGGCATCGCCGCCGCAAGCGCGGCGACGGCGGCGATCGCCGGCAGCGCGGTGCTCATGCTCATCGGCGTGCTGCTTTTGGTGGTGGCAGCCGCGGAGCCCGGCTCACCTTCGGTGTGCTTGTGGATGCTCCGGGGTTGGCTACGCAGGGACACCCGCAACGCGCGAGGGTCTGACCTGCATCGGCGTCATCACAGCAACCGCCACTGATCGACTGGCTGGACGTCCGCAGCGAGACTCAGGCCGCGGCGCGTTCACCCGGCCGCGACGAGATCTCCCTCGGTCGCCTCGACCCGCCGAGGATGCTGCCGGTAGTCGGCGGGATTGAATCGGCGCAGCAGCCGCCGGAACCGGAAGGTGAAGTCCGGCCAGAGCGTGGAGTTACGGCCGTGGCGATCCAGATACCAGGACTTGCAACCCCCGTCGGTCCAGACAGTTCCGGACATCTGGCGCTGCAATTTCGCGTTATACGCCTGGGCCACCTCAGGTCGCACGTCCACCGGCCCGCACCGCCGGGCGTGGTCCAAGGCCTGCACGATGTAGGGGACCTGCGATTCGATCATGTAAACGATCGAGGAGTGCCCGAGTCCGGTATTCGGTCCCACCAGCAGGAAGAAGTTCGGGAAGCCGGCCACCGTGGTGCCGAGGTACGCCGTCGGGCTGCCCTGCCACACGTCGTCGAGGCTCTGGCCGCCGATCCCGCGTACCCGGTCTCCGACGGCCATGTCGGTCACGTGAAACCCCGTCGCGAAGATCAGCGTGTCCGCCTCGTGCACGGTCCCGTCCTCGGTCCGGATGCCGGTGGGCACGACCTCTGTGATGGTGTCCGTTGCGACCTGGACATTGTCCCGGGCCAGCGCCGGGTAGTAGTCGTTACTAATCAAAATGCGCTTGCAGCCCAGCCGATATCGCGGGGTGAGCGTGGCCCGCAGCGCCGGGTCGCCCACCTGGGCCCGTAGGTGTTTCAGGGCCTGCTTCTCGAACGCCGCCAACAGTGCTGCCCGGCCGGTCAACCCGAGCACCAGCACCTCGCGGGTGGCGAAAATACCGGCGCGCATGGCCCGCTGCGCGGCCGGGGCATGGGTGTAGATGAAGCGCTCGATCGCGGTGACCCGACGGTCCCGGCGCGGCATGATCCACGGCGCGGTGCGCTGAAAGACAGTCAGGGCCTCGACCCGCGGGGCGATCTGAGGGATGAACTGGATCGAGGAGGCCCCGGTGCCGATCACGGCCACCTTGCGCCCGGAAAGGTCGTCGCTGTGGTCCCACGCCGCAGAGTGAAAGGTCCGGCCCGCGAAGGACGTCAACCCCGGCAGGTGGGGAACGGCCGGGTCGGACAGCGGCCCCATCCCGGCCACCAGCGCGTCGGCGGTCATCGCCCCCCGCGCGGTCTCGATCCGCCATACCTGAACGGTCTGGTCCCAGGCCGCTTGCAGCAACTCAGCGCCGAAACGCAGATGCGGCCCGATACCGGCACGTTCGGTGACCTCACGCAGGTAGGACCAGATCTCGGCCTGCCCGGAAAAGGTCCGGCTCCAACGGGGGTTCGGCGCGAATGAGAACGAGTACAGGTGGCTTGGCACGTCGCAGGCGCAGCCCGGGTAGCTGTTGTCCCGCCAGGTTCCGCCCAGGTCCTCGGCGCGTTCCAGGACCACGAAGTCGTCCCGGCCCGCCTGCTTGAGCCGGATCGCCATGCCCAAGCCGGCGAATCCGGTCCCAACGATCGCCACCCCCACGTGTGCCGGCAGGGAACCGGAATCGGACTGGCCGGCTTCGGTGCCCTCGCTGCTGGTCATGCCTACCCTCCGGGAGGTTCGGATTCGTCACCCTGGCCAGGCGTCCTGTCCAAAGAATACCTTACCGACGGTTACATATACCAAGCCTGCGGGCCGGCGGAGCGCCTGGCGACCGACCAAGACAGGCTGGATACGGTTTGGTCCTTCGCCGGATGCGACCTCGCCGTTGCGATCTCGCCGGGTGGACTTGGCAGGGAGGGAACGCAGCGATGGCAGGCGGGCCGCTCGCGGGCATCCGGGTCGTGGAGTTGGCAGGGATCGGGCCGGGGCCGTTCGCTTGCATGCTGCTGGCTGACCTCGGCGGCGACGTCATTCGGGTCGCCCGCCCCGGCGCCGCGGGCCTGCCCGCGGCCGGGGATCCGCTGTTGCGCGGCCGACCGACGCTAGCGGCGGACCTGAAGGTTCCGGCGGATCTCGACCGGGTACGGGCCCTGATCGATCTCGCGGATGTGCTCGTGGAGGGATTCCGCCCCGGGGTGGCGGAACGGCTCGGTTTGGGTCCCGATGCGTGCGCAGCGCGCAACCCGCGCCTCGTCTACGCCCGGATGACCGGGTGGGGCCAGGACGGTCCGCTTGCCGCGCGGGCCGGTCACGACATCAACTACGCCGGGCTGACCGGCGCGCTGCACGCGATCGGGGAGGCCGGCCGGGCCCCGGTGCCTCCGCTGAACCTGGTGGCTGATTTCGGCGGCGGCGCGCTGTACTGCGTGATGGGGGTGCTGGCCGCCCTCGTCGAGCGCGCGGGCAGCGGGCTGGGTCAGGTCGTCGACGCGGCCATGGTCGACGGCGTCGCGTCTTTGCTGGCGATGACGTACGGGTTCCTCTCGGCCGGCCTGTGGCGCGACGACCGCGGGGCGAATCTGCTCGATGGGGGCGCCCCGTTCTACGCCACCTACGCCTGCGCAGACGGCGGCTACATCGCCGTCGGGGCACTCGAGCCGCAATTTTTCGCTGCATTGCAGCAAACTTTGGGCATCAACCTGCCCGCGCAGCACGACCGTGAGCAATGGCCGGCGATGCGGGCGCAGCTCGAGGCCGCCTTTGCCGGGCGCCCCCGGGATGAATGGGCACAGCTGTTCGCCGCCGTAGACGCATGCGTCACGCCGGTGCTCTCGCTACGCGAAGCACCGCTCGGGGAGCATCTCCAGGCCCGCGGCAGCCTCGTGGACCGCGGCGGCGTCATCCAGCCTGCCGCGGCACCGCGACTATCCAGGACACCGGGCGCCGCCGGGGCGCCGGGCACCGAGCCCGGCACGTTGCCGGCCGCGACGATCGCCCGGTGGGGCCTGGCCCCGGATCTGTTCCGTCTCTGACCACCCGGCCAGTTACCCACCCGGGGGAGCCCAGACCGGTGGACGATGGGGACCGCGGCCGGACGCCGCCGCTGGGAAGGATCACGAAGCGATGGCGAGCGAGCACCCGCACCACGGCCCCGGCGGGGAGCATCCGCACCGGGGCGGGGGCGGGGAGCACCCGCACCGGGGCGGGGGCGGGGAGCATCCGCACCGCGGCCCGAGCGGCGCGCTGACCGGGCTCCGCCATCGCGCCGCGCACCTGATCGTGCCGCACAGCCACGATGTGGCAGATCAGCTCGATGCCGCGCTGGAAGCCAGCTCGGCCGGCACCCGAACCCTGTTGTGGAGCTTGGTCGGGCTGCTGTTCACCGCGCTGGTGCAGGGACTGGTGGTCCTGGCCAGCGGCTCGGTGAGCCTGCTCGGGGACACCGCGCACAACCTGGCCGACGCGTTCACCGCGGTGCCGCTGCTGGCGGCCTTCGCGCTGGCCCGGCGCCCGACCAGCAACCGGTTTCCGCACGGACTGGGCCGGGTGGAGGACCTGGCCGGCGTCGTTGTCGTGCTGGCGATCACCGCGAGCGCCGCGTTCGCGGCGGCGGAGGCGGTCAGCCGGCTGGCCCATCCGCAACGAGTCACGCATTTGCTCCTGGTGTCCGGGGCGGCACTGGTCGGGTTCGCGGGCAACGAGATCGTGGCGCGCTACCGGATCGGCACCGGGCGCCGGATCGGGTCGGCGGCGCTCGTCGCGGACGGGCTGCATGCCCGGACCGACGGGTTCACCAGCCTGGCCGTGCTGATCGGCGCCGGCGGTGTCGCCCTGGGCTGGGGGGCCGCGGACCCGATCGTCGGCCTGCTGATCACCGTCGCCATCCTGGTGGTGCTGGTGGGTGCGCTTCGGCAGGTCGGCGGCCGGCTGCTCGATGCTGTCGAGCCGGCCCTGATGGCGCAGCTGCGGGCCGAGTTGGCGCAGGTCCCCGGGGTACGGGGGGTCGGTCGGGTGCGGGCCAGGTGGGTCGGTCACCAGCTCCACGCCGACGGGGAGATCGCGGTCGATCCGACGCTCAGCGTGGCCGCCGGGCACGCGATCGCCGAGGAGGCGAGGCACCGGCTGCTGCATGCCCACGAGCGGTTGTCCGAGGTGCGGCTGCACGTGGATCCCGGCGACGTCGGTGCGGCGGACGTCGGCGCGGCGCTCGCCGCCGACGCGCATGCCCTGCTGGCCGATCACGACGCCGGCCGCAGGCATCGGCACGACGCCGACGAGTAACTGTCGGGGATCGGGCCTAAAGTCCGGGGGTGCGTCTCCTCCACCTGTGCCGGGCCGCGCCGAGTCCACGAGGCGGCTACCTGATGGCGGCCGGCGGCGTCGCGGCCGGCGATGTCGTGTCCGTGCTCGGCGCCGCCCCGCTCCCGAACCTGACCGGCATCGACGCGGTGCTGGTCGACGGGCATCCCGAACCTCGCCCGGCCGCGGAACTCAACGCGCTCGCCGCGTTGGTCGAGGAAGGCGCCTCGCTGGTCGCGGTGGGCGCCGCGCCGCATGCCCATGACGATTTCTGGACCCGGCTCCTCGGCGTCGTGGCCACCGATCCGCTCCCGGATGGGGAGTACTTCGCCAAGCTCGCCGGTGACCGGGCCCTGACCCGTCGCCTGGAGACCGAGTGGGCCGTGCAGGACCGGGTGGAGACCCTCGCGATCGTGGCCGGGACCGCCGAACCGGTCCTGGTCGTCAACATCGGTTACCGCGATCACGTGGTCGTCACCGTGGCCCACCGCGGGCGCGGCCGAGTCGTCACCTCCGGGCTGGGTCTGTCCGAAGCGGCCTGGGCCAGCCTCCCGCTGCGCGCCCTGCTGCGCCGGGCGCTGGCGCCGGCCCACCCGGCTTCGGACCGGGACCTGGGACTGGCGGTGGTCGGCTACGGCCCCTTCGGCGGCATGGGCTACCTGCATGCCAGCGCCGCCCGCGCCGTCCCCGGACTGGACATCGTCGCGGTGCTCGACCCCAGCGACGCCCGCCGGAAGGCCGCCGAGGCCGATTGGGCCGGCGTCCGGGCCTACGAGACGTTGCCTGAGCTGCTCGCGGACGACGGCGTCGATGTTGCGGTCGTCGCCACTCCCCCCTCCAGCCACGCGCAGCTGGCCGAGGCGCTGCTGACCGCAGGCAAACATGTGGTGGCGGAGAAACCGCTGTGCCTGACCGTGTCCGAGGCCGACCGGCTGATCGCCCTGGCCGCCGATCGGCACCTGACCCTGACCGTGCACCAGAACCGCCGGTGGGACCAGGACTTTCTGGCCCTCCGGCGCGCCGTGGACGGCGGCTTGCTCGGCGAGTTGTTCAACGTCGAAACCTTCGTGGGGTCCTTCGAGCACCCGTGCCGGCATTGGCACAGCGAGCAGTCCGTCTCCGGCGGCGCGGTGTACGACTGGGGCAGCCACCACGTGGACTGGATTCTGCAGCTCTACGGCACCCCACCGGCGCGGGTCACCGCGCACGGGCACAAACGGGTCTGGCACGACGTCACGAACCTCGATCAGATGCGGCTACGGATGGAGTGGCCGGACGGCCGGGAAGCCCAATTCGTGGTCAGTGACGTCGCCGGCATCCGGCCGCCGAAGTTCTACCTGCAGGGCACCCGCGGCACCCTCGCCGGCCACTACCGGGAACGGGTGTTCGAACGGATCGAGCCCGGTCGCGGTTTCGTCCGCGAACCGGCCCACCACGCGGAGGCCCCGGTCGAGCTGGACCTGGCCCGCTACGAGTCCGGCTACGGCCTGATCAGCTCGCGGCTGCCGCTGGCCAAGGAGCAGCGGTTCGGCTTTCACCGGAACCTGGCCGATCACCTGCACCTGGGCGATCCGCTCGCGGTCACGCCACAGTCCGTGCGCCAGGTGATCGCGGTGCTCGAGGCGGCGCAGCTCTCTGCCACGAGCGGCGGCCGCCCGGTGGACGTCCCGCAATGAGCCAGGCACCCCTCGATCGGTTGGTGGCGCTCCCCGGTCGGCCGGCGCTCGCGGTGCGCAGCTGGACCGGGCCGGGGCCGGACCGCTACCTGCTGGTCCACGGCCTCGCCTCGAACCTGGCGATGTGGGACGGCGTGGCCGCCGAGCTGGCGGCCAGCGGCGCCACGGTGCACGCGGTCGACCTGCGCGGGCACGGCCGCAGCGAGAAGCCGGAACAGGGTTACCGCACCGATGAGGTGCTGGCCGACCTGCTGGCCCTGGTCACCGCGCTGGGCGGCGCGCCCTACGTCTGGGCCGGTCAGTCGTGGGGCGGCAACCTGGTGGTGGAGCTGGCCGCCCGCCGCCCGGAGCTGGTACGAGCGGTCTGCGGGGTCGACGGGGGCTTCCTCGACTTGCAGCAACGCTTCCCGCGCTGGCCGGACTGCCGCGAGCAACTGGCCCCGCCGCCGTCGACGGGGCTGCCCCTGACCGAGCTCGAGCGGCGGTTCCGCGGCGCCCATCCCAGCTGGCCGGAGACCGGGATCAACGGGGCGCTGGGCTGCTTCGAGGTGCGGGCCGACGGGACCGTCGCGCCGTGGCTGACCCTGCCGCGGCACTTGGAGGTGCTGCGCGGGCTGTGGGAACACCATCCCGGGCCGGCGCTCGCCGCCCTGACGATGCCGGCGCTGCTGTTGCTGGCCCGAACCCCCGGTGCGGCCGCCTTCGCCACCGAGAAGCAGCACGCGGTCGAGCGCCTCACCCAGACCGCCCCGAAGGTGCAGGTGCGATGGCTCGAGGGCGACCACGACCTGCATGCCCAACACCCCTCGGCGGTCGCCGCCGCTCTCGTGGCCCTGGCGGAGGCATCCGGTGACTGACACGGCCCGTCTGCTGGTCATCATGGGCTCCGGTGAGACCAGCCCGACAATGGTGACCCCGCATCAGGGGGTCTTCGCCCGGCTGGGCGCCGACCGCCCGGTCCCGGCGGTGTTCCTGGACACCCCGTTCGGGTTCCAGGAGAACGCCGACGACCTCGCCGCCAAGGCGGTGGACTACTTCCGCGTCTCGGTGGGACGAGACATCCAGGTCGCCTCCTACCGGTCGAAGGAAGCCGGCGCCGCGGACCCCCTCGCGGCCGAACGGGCCTTCGACGCGATGCGGACGGCGCGCTGGCTTTTCGCCGGCCCCGGCTCGCCCAGCTACGCGCTACGGACCTGGGCGGGGACCCCCGTACCCCAAATTCTGGTCGACACGCTGCAGCGCGGGGGGGCGGTGACTTTCGCCTCCGCCGCCGCGCTGACGCTGGGCCTTCGCACCGTCCCGGTGTACGAGGTGTACAAGGTGGGCGACGACCCGGCGTGGTTGAGCGGGCTCGACGTGCTCGGGCGAGCCACCGGACTGCAGGCCGCGGTGATCCCGCATTTCGACAACACCGAAGGACGCAACCATGACACCCGGTTCTGCTACCTCGGGGAAAGACGGCTGCGCCGGCTCGAGCAGGACCTGCCCGACGACGTGTTCGTGCTCGGCGTCGACGAACACACCGGGCTGATCCTCGATCTTGCCGCGGGCAGCGCCGCGGTCGTCGGTCGGGGACTGGTGACGGTTCGTCACGACGGCCGGACCGCGAGCCTGGGCAGCGGCCAGACGATCGACCTGGAGCGACTGCCTGCCCTGGCGGAGACGAGTCCGGGTCGGTCTAGCGCCGGGGTTGCGGCGCGGCGGCCAGCGGGCAATCGGCCGAACTCCGGTGAGGCCCCGGTCGGGGCGGTGGCCGACGCGGCCGAGGGTGGCGTGCTGCCGGCGGCGACCCTCGCGGAAGCCACCGAGCACCGTGAGCGTGCCTTCTCCGCGGCCTTGGACGGCCGGGACCTGGACGCAGCGGTGGCGGCCGTCCTGGGGTTGGAGCAAGACCTGGCGGACTGGTCGCGCGACACCCTGCAAGGTGACGATCAGGAGCGGGCCCGGTCCGTGTTGCGCGGCATGGTCGTCCGGCTGGGGGAAACCGCCCGGGCCGGCGTACTCGATCCACGCACGCTGGTCGCCCCCTACGTGGAGGCCCTGCTGGCCGCCCGCGCCGAGGCCCGAGATCAGAAGGCGTTCGGCCTGGCCGACCAGCTGCGCGACAACCTGAGCGCCGCCGGGGTGCAAGTACGAGACACCCCGGCCGGCGCCGAGTGGGACCTACCCGGCTGATCCGGGCATCGCTGGAAGGGCGGTCGGCGGTCCGGGGATCGCCCGTACCGGCATCACGGAGAGGGCGCGGATGCCCCCAGCGTGACGCTCAGCGTCTTGCTGCTCCCGTTGCGATCGATGGTGATGCTGACCTTGTCGCCCGGCTTGTGGTCCTTGCGCAACGCGACGATGGCCGCGTCCGGGTCGACGACCTTCTTCCCGCCCACGGCGGTAATCACATCCCCGGGCTGCAAGCCGGCCTTTTCGGCCGGGCCGCCCTGACCGACCCGGGCCACCAGCGCGCCATCGGAACCGTCAGTTGTCGGGCCGATCGCCGCGTCGATCACCGGGTGGACCGCATGCCCGGTGTTGATGATCTGGTTGGCGACGTTCTTCGCCTCGTTGATCGGGATCGCGAAGCCCACCCCGATGCTGCCGGACTGGGTGCCCGTGGTGTTGCCGCCGCCGGTCGTGGCGATGGCGGAGTTGATGCCAATCACCTGACCGCTGCCGTCCACGAGGGCGCCCCCGGAGTTGCCGGGGTTGATCGCCGCGTCGGTCTGAATCGCGTCAATGGTCGCCTGGGTGCCGGTGCCGCCCGAGGCGTTGGGGTCCTGCGTGGACACCGGCCGGTCCAGCGAGGACACGATGCCGGAGGTGACGGTGCCCTGCAGCCCCAGCGGGGAACCGAACGCCACCACCGTCTCGCCGACCTTCACGGTGCCGCTGTCCCCCAGCCGTGCGGCGGTCAGGTTCGGCAAGCTGACCTGAATCACCGCGATGTCCGAGGTCGGGTCGCGGCCGATGACCTTGGCCGAGGCGGACCGCCCGTCGAACGTGGTGACCATGAGGGTCCCGGAGCCGCCGGCGACCGCGGACACCACGTGATTGTTGGTCAGGATGTAGCCCTTCGCACTGTCGAGCACCACCCCGGATCCGGTGCCTTGCAGCTGCGCGGTGCGCTCGGAAATCGACACCACAGCCGGCTGCACGGACGCGGCGACTGCCTCGATGTTGGTGGTCCCGTTGCTGGCGATCACCGGGGCCGTCGTGACACCGCCGGAAGCGGAGACTGGCGTCGAGGAGGAGCTCACCCGATGCTCACCGACCTGCACGCCGATCGCCGCCCCGATGCCGGTGGTGAGCACAGCGAGCGCCGCGGCGCCGGACACGAGCAGCGCCCCCCGGCGCCGTGGGGTCCCGGCCGGGCCTCCTCCGGGCGGGTTTCCGCCCGGCGGCGGGGCGTCCGGCGGTGCCTCCGCCATCGGCAGGACGCGGGTGTCCCCCCCTTCGCCGCTCCGCGAGGGTGCCCCTTCGCCGCTCCGCGACGGTGCCTCCTCGCCGGACCAGGGTTCACCCCACCACGGGCGACCCGGCGGGGTCACATCGGTGGGGTAATCGGGGTTACCGCCGGCACCCGGGCCGGGTCGCTGGTCATCGTATCGGTCTGTCACGAGAAGTCCTCTCCTGCGGGGCGGTCCGTGGTGCCGTACCCGGCACGGGCCCGTCGTACAACCAATCTGTTCTCGATCACCTTGCCCTGCGGGTCTGAGCCGGCGGTGAGCCGGACCTGAGAACGACCTGAGGGGCGGCCAGGATCGGCCGGAGCGGTGGGAAGCTGATCGCGTGCACGTTTTGGTGGTCGACGACGAGCCCGCAGTCCGTGACTCGCTTGCCAGGTCCTTACGGTTCGAAGGTTACGAGGTGAGCCTGGCTGGCGACGGCGAGCAGGCCCTCGCCTCGGCGATGACCCGCCCCCCGGACGTCATTGTGCTGGACGTGCTGATGCCGCGGTTGGACGGGCTGCAAACCTGCCGCCGGTTGCGGGCCCAGGGCGATCGCACACCGGTGCTCATGCTGACCGCGCGGGACGGGGTGGCGGACCGGGTCGTCGGCCTCGACGCGGGCGCGGACGACTACCTGGTGAAGCCCTTCGCGCTGGAGGAGCTGCTGGCGCGGCTGCGCGCGCTGCTGCGCCGCGGCTCCCCCTCCAACGCCGACGAAAGTCTGAGCTTCGAGGATCTGAGTCTGGACCCGGTCACCCGCGAGGTGCTGCGCGGTGCTCGGTCGGTGAGCCTGACGGTGACGGAGTTCAACCTGCTCGAGATGCTGCTCGAACATCCGCGCCAGGTGTTGACCCGGACCCAGATCGTCGAACGGGTGTGGGGGTTCTCCCTCGAGTACTCGAGTAACTCCCTGGAGGTGTACGTCGGCTATCTGCGACGCAAGCTCGAAGCCGAAGGTGAGGCGCGTCTCATCCACACGGTCCGCGGGATCGGCTACGTGCTGCGCGAGTCGCCGCCGTGATGCGTTCGTTCGCCCTGCGACGCCGGATCGCGGCGCTGGTGGCGGTCGCCGTGTTCGCCGCGGTGCTGATGGTGAGCCTGGCGGCGTGGTTGCTGACCCGCTCGCAGCTGCGCACCCAGACGGACAGTGCCCTGATCGGCCAGGCGACCGCGGTGAGCCAGGGACCGCTGGTCGACCCCGGCAGGTACGACACCACGCTGGCCGCGCTGTCCCTTCCGTTCCAGCTGGTCGATGCCAACGGCACACCCCGCAAGCCGCCCAACCAGCAACTCTCCCTGCCGGTGAACGCCGGCGATGTGGCGGTCGCGCGCGGGCAGCGCTCCCAGATCCTGCGCGATGTCACCGTGAACGGCGACCATCTGCGGCTGGTGACCACCCCGTACGCCAGCGGCATCGCCCTGCAGGTCGCCACCGACCTGTCCGGCCAGGACCGCGCGCTGCACCGGTTGGCGGTGGTGTTGCTGCTGGCCAGCCTCGGCGGTGCGGCCGTCGCGGCGGCGGTGGGTGTCGGGGTGGCCCGGACGGGCCTCGCACCGGTCCGGGATCTCACCGCGGCGGCGGAGCGCGTCGCCCGCACCGACGACCTGTCCGCGCCCCTGCCGATTCAGGGCGGCGAGCCGGACAACGACGAGGTGGCCCGGCTGGCCGCCAGTTTCAACACGATGCTGGCGGCGCTCGCCACCAGCCGGGAGCGGCAGCAACAGTTGGTGGCCGACGCCGGCCACGAACTGCGCACCCCGCTGACCAGCCTGCGGACCAACCTTGAGCTGCTCGCCCGCGAGGACCCGGTCACCGGGCGGGTCCTGGCTCCCGGCGACCGCAAACTGCTGCTCGCCGACCTCACCGCCCAGACCGAGGAGCTGTCCACCCTCGTCGGTGATCTGACCGCGCTGGCCCGGGACGAGGGGGGTGCCCGGCATGAGGAACCCCAGCAGCTCGATCTGGCCGATGTGGTGCAGCGGGCCGTGGCCCGAACCCGGCGGCGCGCGCCGGAAGTCCGCGTGATCACCGAGCTGGCGTCGAGCCCCATCTGTGGGCGCACGCATCAGCTGGAACGGGCGGTCACCAACCTGCTGGACAACGCGCTGAAGTTCAGCCCGCCCGGCGGGGAGGTGTTCGTGGGGTTGCGGGACGGGCAGATCGTCGTCGGCGACCAGGGGCCCGGGATCGCCGATGAGGACCTGCCGCACGTGTTCGAACGGTTCTACCGCGCACCTGGGGCGCGTGAGCTGCCGGGCAGCGGCCTAGGCCTGGCCATCGTCGCCCAGGCCGCCGCCGATCACGGTGGCTCGGCCAGCGCCGAGCGCGGCGAAGGCGGGGGCACGCTGATGCGGCTCACGGTGCCCGCGCAGCGACCCTGACCACCGCGGCGCCGAATTTCCGGCGCCGTCCGGTTCCTGCTCGTGGGGACGGCTACCTCAGGAACGCCACAGCAGCAGCGCGGCCCGGTCGTCGGAGCGGCGCGAGGTGATGGCGTCGAGCAGCCGTACCGTGCCACCGGCAAACCCGCCGAGGACCAGCCGGTTGGCCTCGCCCAGCAGCTTGTCGATGCCCACCGCCAGATCCTGACCGGCCACTTCGACCAGGCCATCGGTGTAGATCAGCAACGCATCACCGGGATCAAGCTGGCCGGTGACCGACCCGTACTCGGGCCGTTCCAGCAGTCCCAGCGCCGGTCCCTCGGCGTCCAGCAGCTGCCAGCGCCCGCTGCCCGCGTCGAAGCTGGCCGCGGGGGGATGCCCCGCCGCGGCGACGGCGTAGACGCCCGTATCCAGCTGTACCGCCACGTGCAGCGCGGTGGCGAATCCCTCCTCCCAGGACAGCTGAAACAGGTAGCGGTTCGCCTGCGCCAGAAACTGTGGCGGTGGCAGCGAACCGAGCAGGGCGCCCAGCGCACCGCTGAGCTGCAAGGCGCGGGTGCCGGCGGCGACGCCCTTGCCGGAAACGTCGACCATCACCAACTCCAGCTGGGGGCCATCCCGCCGGGTTACCACGAAATCTCCACCGAACGCGGTGCCGCCCGCGGACCGGGTGGTCAGCTCCAGGTGCCAGCCAGGCGGCAACTCCCCCGGTTCTGCGGTGGACATGATCCGATCCCGCAGCTCGCCCAGCATCGTGTCCCCGCGGGTACCGACCAGGCCAAGCCGCTCCCGCACCGCAACGGTGTACGTCGCGATGAGCCCCATCGCGACGATCTCGATCACGGCCGCCACCCGCACCGCGGCGATCCCGATTTCCACCACATCGACGACGATCGTGATCGCTACGATCACCAGCAGGATGCGCAGTCCCGCCAGCCGCAGGACCAGCACGCCGAGCGCGATCGGGACCACCGCCAGACCAGGGGCGAGGGTCGACCCACCAAAGATCACCGACCCGGCGCAGATCAGCGCCACGAGTGCGCTCAGGGCCACGATCCGGCCGGCTTCGGTATCCAATCCCAGCCGACGGAGCCGTCGGGCGCCGAACTGGGCCAGCCCACGCGGGACGCGCCGCGGCAACCGGACCATGCGCGGACCTTAGAGGAAACCCGTCGGCAATCGGCTGGACCAGGGCGCTAGACATCTCCTTCATGAGCACCGTTGACGTCATCCCTGGGCTGGCCGCCGCCGAACTGGCGGCCCGAAGCCGTTTCGTCGAACAGGAGTTCGGGGCGACCTGGGAGGCCGCCGACGACGAACTGGAACAGGCCATCCTGCCGCTCCCCCGGTTTCTCAGCGCCCGGCTGGGTGGCGAGCTGGCCGGCACCGCGTTCTCGTTCCTGCTGCCGCTGCACCTGCCGGGTTCCACGCGCTCCGGATCGGATGCCCCGGTGACCGAGATGAGCGCGGCGGTCAGCGGCGTGGCTGTCCGCGCCGACCTGCGCCGCCGGGGAGTGCTCAGCGCGCTGATGGAACGACTGCTCGCTGACGCCCACGAACGGGGCGAGCAGCTCGCCTGCCTGTGGGCCAGCGAGGCCGCGATCTACGGGCGCTTCGGGTTCGGCATGGCGGCTGCCAGGATCGCGGTGACGGTGCCGAGGGGGGCTCCGCTGCAACGCGTGCCGGCCTACCCGGGCCGGCTTTCGCTGGTTCCGCTGGCCGACGCTTTGCCGGGGCTGCGGCGGGTCCACCAGGCCTGCGCCCGTCCCGGCTTCCTGGCCCGCGACGACGCCTTCTGGGCGCTTCGGCTGCACGATCCTGTGCACCGACGCAAGGGCGCCGCGCCCATGCGGTGCCTGGTCGCGGGCGACCCGGCCGACCCGGACGGCTACGCCCTGCACAGCCTGGCCGGCGAATGGGCACCGAACGGGCCGAACGGAACCCTGCACGTGCGAGAGGTCCTGGCCCGCAGCCCGGGGGCGCACGCCGCGTTATGGACGTGGCTGACCACCACGGACCTGACCAGCACGGTCTGCGCCGAGCACCTGCCGGTCGATGATGCGCTACTCACGCTGCTGGCCAACCCCCGTTCGGTGGGCGCCACCTGGGGCGACGGCCTGCACGTCCGGCTCGTGGACCTCCCGGCCGCCTTGTGTGCGCGGGGGTGGGCGGCCCCGGTGGACGTCGTGCTGGAGGTCGCTGACCGCAGCTGCCGGTGGAATGCCGGGCGCTGGCGGCTGACCGCCGGACCCGACGGCGCAACGTGCGCGCGGACTGCGGCCGATCCCGACCTGAGCTGTGACGTCGCTGACCTGGGCGCTGTGCACCTCGGCGGCACCAGCCTCCAACAGTTGGCGGCGGCTGGTCGGGTGAGCGAATGGACCCCGGGCGCGGTCCGCAGCTTGTCCGTCGCGGCGCGCGGCGAAGTTGCACCGTGGTCGCCGATGGTCTTTTGATCAGCGCGGCGCCTGGCAAGAAGGACACCAAAACAGGTTGCGCCCGACCAGCTCCGCGACCCGGATCTCGGTCTGGCACCGCCGGCAGGGCAGCCCAGCCCGGCGGTAGACGTAATGCGCGTTGTCGGGGAGCACCGGGGAACCCCGCGGCCGATCCCGGGGCAGCGTGGCCACGATCCGGCCGGTACGCAGACCCGCCCGAAGCATCTTGACCAGGTCGTCCCAGAGCGCCCGCAGTTCGGCTTCGGTGATGTCCCGCCCCGGCCGGTAGGGGTCCATGCCCTGACGGAACAGGGCCTCGGCTCGGAACACGTTGCCGATGCCGGCGAGAACGGACTGATCCATCAGCAGGGCCGCGATCGGCGCCTTGCTGCGCTCGACCCGGGTCAGGAAACCCGCCGGCTTCGGGCGGCGCGCCAGCGGGTCGGGCCCCAACCGGTCCAGCACGCTTTGCCGCTGCGCCGCGTCGAGCAGTTCCACGACCGTGGCACCGCGAAGATCCGCCCAGACCTCGTCGGTCTGCAGGCGTAGCCGAAGGGCACCCTGCGCGAGGGGTGCGGGCTGCTCGCCGTCACGGAACGAGCCGTAAAGGCCAAGGTGGACATGCAGGTAACCGGCTCCGGGAACGTCGTAGAACAGGTGCTTGCCGTATGCCTCCACCCCGGAAAGACGGCGGCCGTCCAAGCGCGCGGCGCCCGCGGCGAACCGTCCTTGCGGGCTGCTGGCGCGAATGGTCCGGCCGCCGAACAGCTCCGTGTGCCGGCGGGCGAGCCGGTGCAGCGTGTGACCCTCGGGCATGGCCTCATCTTGGTCCGTCGGCGTAGCCTGCGGGCCGTGAGCCGCGATCCCGACCGCCCTGATGCTGGGCTGCGCGCCTTGGTCGGCGCCGGGCCCTCCCAGGTCGGGATCAACGGCGCGCTCCGCGCGCGGGATGTGTCTCGGCCTACGCCGGAGGATGAAGCGGCCGCCCGCGACTGGGACGCCCGCCGCGCCGGCGGCGGGAACAAGGGTTCGCGCGCGGGTTGACGGTTCCCCCCGGTGTCGGGGCAGGTGGTCGGACCCGGCCGCTCAGCGCGGTCGGGCGGCTCAGCGCGGCCGGGATCTCTCGTAGTCGGTCAACTGGCCGATTCGGCGTTGGTGGCGGGGATCCCCGGAAAACGGCGTGCTCAGGAAAATCTCGACCAGCCGTTCGGCCAGGTCCCGGTCGTAGAGGCGCGCCGACAGCGAGATGAGGTTGGCGTCGTTGTGCTCGCGGCCCAGCCGGGCGGTGTCTTCGCTCCACGCCACCACGCAGCGGGCCCCGTCGACCTTGTTGGCGGCGATCGCCTCGCCGTTCCCCGAACCGCCGATGACGATGCCCAGGCTGCCGGGGTCTTGGACGACTGCTGCGGCGGTCGCCAAGCAGAAGGCGGGATAGTCGTCACCCGGGTCCAGGGTCGGTGGCCCGTGATCCTCGGTGTGATGGCCGGCCGCACCGAGAGAGGCGATGAGTCGCAGCCGAAGCTCATGGCCAGCGTGATCGGACCCGAGATGCACGCGCATGGCGGGGATGATCGCAGGTAGCCACGCGTACGGAGCCACCCCGGTACTGGTGATCGTGAGCCCAACCCAGCCCGGTCGGCCCCAGCGGTGATCATCGTGTCGCCCCGGCAGCGTGAAATAGTCCACCCGCCGACACGATGACCTTGACCGTGAGCCCAACCCAGCCCGGACGGCCCCACCGGTGATCA
>DASYGP010000169.1:0-5030 GCA_035999615.1 Mycobacteriales bacterium | reverse complement strand
CGGGCTCACCACGACGGCGGGGGTGGTCACCGGGGGCTGCTCGTCGCCCTTGGGCTTGTCGGGTGTGGGCGGCGGGGTGTGCACGCTCGGGGTGAGCGCCCGGACCTGCCCCTCCGAGCCGCTCACGGAACCGCCCGGGTTGGTGCCGTCGACCGGGGTACCGCCGGGCGCGACGGGCTGCACCGGCGGGGGGATAAACAGCACCGGGATCACGATGACTCCCCCGGGCAGGCCGCCGGCGCCGGGCAGCGTGACCGGAACGGTGATCGGCGGGGGAACCACGGTGACCGGGAGGGTGACCGGCGGAACGCTCACCGGGGGCTTGCTACCGCCGAGGATGGTGCCCGGTTTCGGCGGAATGATCGTGCTGGTGATCCCGCCGAGGGTGAAGCCGTTACCCAGCCCGGAGATGCCGGGCAGGGAACCCGCGCTTGGCCCGGCGAAGGGCCCGAGCGGGGCCCGGCTGCTACCGGATCCGGTGGTTGCCGCCCCGGGGGCGGTGCCGGCAGTGGTTCCCGGGCGGGTCACGCCGGCCTTCCCGGATCCGCTGCCGCGCGTCGGGGCGGCGCTGGGGCTGCTCTGATCGGGGACGGTAAGCGCGCCCGGACCGCTGTTCAGCGGGTGGCCGGGCAGCGGTCCGCTGATGGCGTAGCCAGGGCCGTCCGCGTTCGACAGCGCGCTGATGGTGAGCGCGGTCGTCGCGGCGCAGGTGGTGAACAGCAATCCTGCGCCGAGTACGAGCGAACGGCCACGCGTCACAAATCCTCCAGGTCACGGGGCTGGGCGCTGCCACCCGGCCTTCCGCACATCATTCCCGATCTGGGCGAGGAAAACGTTCCCCCGGTCGGCCCATTCAGGTGACAGTCACGGTAGGGCAGGTGGCCGCGCCGCCGTGCCGCCGACCCCCGCATCGCCGGCGGCCAGGCCCACGCCGGCTCTGCCGTCCTCCCCGGCTCCGCCGGGCGTGAGCACCTCGTCCCCGTTCAGCGACTCCAGGCCGCCCCACACCAGCCGCACCAGGTAGGCGGTGAGGTCGGCCCGTGACATCGACTGTCGCTCCAGCCACCAGTCCCCGGCGGCGCGCACGCAGCCCACCACCCCGGCGGCCCATGGCTCGGCACCGCCGGAGTCCAGGCCGGCGGCCCGCAGCTGCTCGCCGATGATCCGGGCGACCGCCGCGGCCACCAGGCCCTCGTAGTCATGGACCAGGTCGCGGCCCGCCGGCCGGTCCAGGAACGGCCGGTGCACCACGAAGCGGTACACCTGCGGCGAGCTGTCGATGATGTGCAGATACGCGTCGATCGCGGCAGCGACGTTCGCTTTGGGGTGCCGGCCGCCCTGCAGCTGATCGTTGACCGAGTTCAGCAGCCCGGTGGCCATCCGCTGGCCGACGGCGAGGTAGAGATCGGCCTTGTCGGTGAAGTAGCGGTAGATCACCGGCTTGGTCACCCCGGCCTCGGCGGCGATGTCGTCCATGCCCAGGGACGGGCCGTGCCGCTCGATGGCGGCGATGGCCGCGTCGACGAGCTCGGCGCGGCGGTCCTCTCGATGTTGCGCCCAGCGGGCGCGCCGCCCGTCGGGTCCGCCCGCCTTGACCGTCACCTACCCAGGGTAGTGGCTACCCTCAGTAACCGTTACTTGCTCGCGCATCAGCGCAGCCGACCGATCAGAAGGACGCAGCCGATCGCGATCAGCGCGATGCCGGCCAGCCGCTCGGCACCCTCCCGGACCCGGGCGGAGAGGGCCGCGCCGAGCCGGAAACCGAGCTGGCTCGCGAGGAAGGTCTGCACCGCGACAGCGATGATGACGGGGAGCACCGGGACCCGGAGCAACCCCAACGTGAAGCCGACCGCCAGCTCGTCGAGGCTGACGCTCAGGCCGAGCAGCAGCAGGGCGGGCCCCTTCGCCCCGAGGAGCCGGCCCCCCTCATCGCTCTCCCGGCGGAACAGGGAGAACACACCGAAGCCGATCAGGACGGCGATGGCGAGGTAGTCGGCGACCGCGCCGAGGGCGGTTCCGAGCGGGCCACCGAGCAGCAGTCCCAGCACCGGGCCGCCCGCCTCGAAGGCGGTCAGGACCAGGCTGATCCGGAGCCGTTCCCGGGCGGGGATCCGGGCGAGGCCGATGGCGGCGCTGACGGTGAACGTGTCGAGCGCGAGTGGCAGCAACAGTCCCAGCAGCCGGAGATCGATCACTGCTGGGACCGTACCGGCGTCACCACCGGCCCCGCGCGTCCCGCCCCGGGTTCCCGGGGCGGGACGAAGTCAGGGGATTTAGTAGTAGTGCTTGCGGCCGCCGATTTCGCGTCCGGCCGTGCCGAGCACCGCGAGGATCAGGCCGATGACCAGCAAAATGACACCGATCGTCCACAGCGCGGGTACGCCGAGCACGAAGCCCAGGACGAGCAGAACGAGACCAAGTATGATCATCGAAACCCCTTAGCTGATGCCTCGCCCGCCGGCTGGCGGATGGATGGCGAGGGCCTGTCTGCCCGCCGCGGCCCCGCTCTAACCCGTTCTTGATCGGGCTGTCACCGCGTGGTGAGGCGGGCGCACCCTACACACGTACGCGCGGCGGGGCGGGCGGCCAACCGGTCCGGCGCGATCGGCTCGCCGCAGGTCTCGCAATGGCCGTAGCTGCCCTCGTGCAGGCGCCCCAGCGCAAGATCAAGGTCGTGTACGCGGGCCACCGCCTGATCGATCAGCGCCGCGACCTGGGCCCGCTCGAAGGCGATCGTGGCGCCCTCGGGGTCATGCTCATCGTCCGCATTCGACGACTCCGAGGCGTCGACCATGGCGGCGAACTCCCGGCGCAGCGCCGCGATCGCGGCCACGCTCTCGGCGCGGCGCTCCTGCAGCAGCGCGGCCACTCTCCCGGTGGCGCTAGTCACGGGCGGCTCCGCTCATGGTCCGGACCGCGGCGGCCCGGCTCGACACGTGCAGCTTGCGGTAGATCCGTTCCAGGTGCTTGGCGACCGTCCGGCGGCTGATCGACAGTTCATGCGCGATGGCGGCGTTGGTGCGGCCCTGACCGACGAGATCGAGGATCGTGATTTCCCGGGGACTGAGCAGCGCACTCGCCGGCGCATGGCTGTGCTTCTGGCGTAGCCGCATCCGCATCAGCGCGGACACCAACGGTCCGCGCAGGGCGGTGAGCACCGCCCGGTCGGTCTCGCTGAACTCCCTATCGGTTCGGTTGAGAGCGACGCCGATGACGGTGCGGCACGGATCGTTGAGCGTGATCGCCAGCTGATGTTCTACCGGCACCTGTTGGAAGAAGTGCGCGTATAGGTCGAGGCGGTGGAACTCGACGGTGGTGACGAAATCATTGATCATGACGGCGCGACCGTCGCCGCTCTTGCGGTAGTAGTTGATGAGCGGGTGCTGGTGGACGAAGCGGCGGAAGGTATCGCGGCTGCCCTGGTCCAAGGCGCCCGGTGGCCAGTCGGCGTAAACCACGGTGGCCGGTGCGGTGCCGATCTCGTTGTAGCTGAGCACGTCGCAGC
Source organism: Mycobacteriales bacterium (assembly GCA_035999615.1). GTDB lineage: Bacteria > Actinomycetota > Actinomycetes > Mycobacteriales > CAJCIY01 > DASYGP01. Next base: position 1,525 of record DASYGP010000169.1, on the reverse strand, counting down.
CGATCAGGTCGGCCAGCCCGCCTAACAGGACGCTGATGAATTCGTCGGAATCACGCAGATCTGCGAGTGCATCGACGAGTTGCACCGAGCGTTCCAGCACGTGCAGTGGGACGAATCTCTCCACGTCATGCCCCCGCGGTTCCGCCCCCGACGCCGCCTGCCCGTGCGCAAAGTGCGTATCGACGGTCGACTGTGCGGGTGGTGTTGTCAAGGCTGAGGAGGGTCCGCGAGAGGCCCTGAAATGGCGGGAGGAAATGCCATGCGTCCGGTAAATGACGAGCGGTTGATGGCCTTTGTCGGAAAGGTGATCGGCGATTGGGGCGCGGTGACGTCGGCGCCGCTGGTGGTCATCGGGGACCAGCTCGGCCTGTACCGCGCGATGGCCGAGGGGGAGTCGATGACCGCGGCGGAACTGGCGACCCGGACCCAGACCAACGAGCGCTACATCCGCGAATGGCTGTCCTCCCAGGCCGCCGGCGGTTATGTCAGCTATGACGGGGACGGCCGGTATCACCTCGAACCCGAACAGGCCGTGGCACTCACCGATGAGACCAGTCCGGCCTGCGTCCTCGGCGGCTTCGAGGCCTTCAACGCGGCGATCCGGGTGATGCCGCGACTCGCCCAGGCCTTCCGCACCGGCGAGGGCGTCGGGTGGGGGGAGCAAGATCCGGGGCTGTTCCGCGGTACGGCGCGCTTCTTCCGCCCCGGCTACACCGCGAACTTAGTGGATGCCTGGCTGCCGGCCCTGACTGGCGTGGTCGACAAGCTGGCTGGGGGCGCCCAGGTCGCCGACATTGGCTGCGGTTACGGGCATTCCACGACGATGATGGCGAATGCCTTCCCGCGCAGCACCTTCACCGGTTTCGATGCCCACCCGGAGTCGATCGAGGCCGCCAACAAGCTCGCGGCGGAGACCGGAACCGCCCACCAGCTCGACTTCCAGGTCGCGACCGCGAAGAACTTCGGTGGCAAGGGCTATGACCTGGTCGCCTTCTTCGACTGCCTGCACGACATGGGCGATCCGGCCGGGGCGCTGCAGCACACCCGCCAAGCGCTTGCCGACGACGGCAGCGTGCTGATCGTCGAGCCGTATGCCAACGACGACGTCGCGGACAACCTGAATCCGTTGGGCCGGCTGTTCTATTCGGTCTCGACCCTGGTGTGCACCCCCGCCTCCAAGTCCGAAGAAGTCGGCACGGCGCTCGGCGCCCAGGCCGGCGAACAGCGGATGGCGGAGCTCGCGCACGCGGCCGGGTTCACCCGGTTCCGCCGGGCAACCGAGACCCCGTTCAACCTGATTTACGAGGCTCGTCCTTAGCTCTCACCAGGGGAGTTTTGACCACGGGTAGCAGGAGGTTGTCATGGCACGCAAAATGATCGACTGCCGGGAGATGCCGAGCGAGCGCAACTGCACGTTGACGATCGCCGGTGAGGAGGACGAGGTGCTGACCGTTGCCACCCGGCACGCGGTCAACGAGCACGGTCACGCCGAGACGCCGGAGCTGCGTGAGCAGATCCGCGCCGG
>DASYGP010000161.1:0-4303 GCA_035999615.1 Mycobacteriales bacterium | reverse complement strand
GATCTTGAAGTACCAGTAGGCATAGGCAGCGAACCAGTTGTTGTTCCCCCCGTAGAGCACGACCGTGTCCTGGTTGCCGATGCCCTTGGCCGACAGCAGCTTCTCGAAGCCGGCCTGGTCGACGAAGTCGCGCCGGACCTGATCCTGCAGCTCGGTGCGCCAGTCAAGCCGTACGGCCCCGGCGATGTGGCCCTTGTCGTAGGCGGAGACGTCCTCGTCAACCTCGACGAAAACGACCTTGGCATCATCTAGGTGGGCCTCGGCCCACGCAATATCCACGAGCGCGTCGGTACGACTCATGCGCGTGCTCCCTTCGGTTGGCTGCTGTCGGCCCGAACACCACCGGCCGGCTCGATCATCCCGTGGACCGCGAGGCATCAGCCGGCACCGGGATGACCAGGCCCTTGGCGACCGCGCCGGCCAGCAATCCGGTCGGCTCGACCTGCACCCCGGTCAGCTGCAGCCCGAACGGCAGAGACGGGGTGTTCACGGTGATCGTCAGCAGACCAGCCACGACCTTCGCGACCGGAGCGGGGAGCTTTGCGCCGGCCACGCGCAAGGAGCTGGCCACCGGTACCACGCTGAGGACCCCGCCGGTGCTGCTCACGGTGGCGTCCCCCGCGACCTCCACCCGCTTGCCGGCGACCACCGGATCGCCCGCGACGTGCAGCGTTCCGGCGTTCTGCGACAGGCTCACCCGCCGTTTGGTCAGCGAGGTGTTCAGGTCGGCGTAAGTCACCAGCACGCTTCCCTCGCCGCGGTCGATCGGCACGCTCGCCACCTTGCCGGCGAGCGCCGCCGACAGGGAGACATGCACGCCGAAGAAGCGGGCCGACACCGTGTCGAGCCGAACCCCGCCGCGCCGGATGCCATGCGTGGTGATGTCGATCTCGCGGTAGCGACCGGCCAGCGCCTGGGTGAGGAACGGGAAACCGCGGATGCTCACCGACGGGTCGCTGGCCAGCAGGGCAGCCTGCTTGGCCCGAACGGACACAGCCTGCTGGGCGGCGGACACCGCCAAACGGTCGGCGACGACCGCGATGACGACCAACGCCGCCACGAACAAGAACAGCCGCCGCCGGATCACCCCAGCATCACCCGCCCCAACACGTAGGTGACCGGCGCGGCGATCGACAGCGGCAGCAGGGCGCCGAGCAGCAGCGAGCGGCGGCGCCCGGGCGACCCCGCGCCGGCGAGGTCCGCCAGACCCCCCGCGCCGGCGGCGGCCGCCCCCAGCAGCGCCCCATCACCGCTCCGGAGCGCCGCCCCGATCAGCGCGCCGGTCGCCGCCCAGCAACCGACGCCGACGACGAAGCTCGGCACCGACCAGGCGGCGACCGGGATCAGCGCCGTGGCCAGCCGGCCGAGCACGGCGGCGCCGGCCAGCGCCAGCAGCCCCACCAGCACGGCGTCGTGGCCGCCGCGTTGCCCCCGAAGGGCCACGTAGGTCGCCGGCATGATCACGACGAGCACGGCGGAGATCTGCGCGGCCAGGGTGTCGGCGACCGCCGCGCGTTGGCGCCGGACCAGCGCGGCGAGGATCGCCAGAACGACCGCTAGGGCGACGACGCCGGCCAGGGCGCCGCTCGGGTCGCCCGGCCGGGTGGCCAGCAGGTCGCCGGCGACCGCCGCGCCGCCGGCGAGCATGGTCCCGGCGATCCAGCCGGGGGCCGCGACGTACGCGAGCCAGCAGATCGCCAGCACAAACTGGGTGGGAATGAGCAGCGCCACCAGCCCCGGGCGGCCCAGCTGCGCCGCGCCGGCCAGCGCCGCCGCCGCCGCGGCCCCGATCACCGCCGCCACGCCTGCTCCGGCGAGCGACGCCAGCGACGGTCGCGCGGGCCGGGGCACGCGGCGATGATCCCACCCGGCCCCAGCGGGCGCCGGAGGCGGCGCCGCAAGAGATCCAGCGGGCGCCGGAGGCGGCGCCGCGGTGGACTCAGCCACCGGCGAACGGCGGCAGCACGTCCAAGATGGCACTCTCGCCGAGCGGCTGCTCCGGCCGGGCCTGCTGGCCGTCGAGCAGGAACGAGCAGCGGGCCAGCACCTGACCCAACCGGCCGGCCGGGCCTCCACGGCCGGCGACCAGCGCGGTCAGGACCGCCGCCAGCTCGACACCGTCAGCTACCGGCAGCTGCTCCTCGCTCGTGCCGGCCGCCTCGCGGGCCGCGGCGAAATAGCGCACGGTCAGGGCTGCGCGCACCGGATCGCCTCCTTCGCCTGCGCCGGCCTCGGCATAGCCAGCAACCGCGGCAGGAAACGCCCCACCTGATCGGTGCGGGCATCATCCATGGCGGTTTCCGCGTGGCCGAACCCGTCCCACAACCACAGCGATCGGGGCTCGCCGGCGGCGGCGTACAGGTCGGTGGCGTTGTCCGTGGACAGGTAGGGATCCCGGTCGCCGTGCACCAGCAGCAGCGGGATCGGGGCGATCCGGGCCACCAGCCGGTCCGGGCTGGTCGGCGGCTGCGGCCAGCCGCGCGGATCGACCCGGGTGCCCAGCAGGCGGGCCGCCGTCCAGCGGCCGCTGCGGGTCTGCACCGCCCAATGCAGCCGACGCATGGCCGGGGTCTCGGTGCGATACCACCGGCTGGCCGCGCTGATCGCGACAACCGCGTCCACCGGATGCCGCGTACGCCCACCCATCAGCGCGGCGTGCCGCAGCACGCTGGACCCGCCCATCGAAAAGCCGAGGCTGACCAGCTGCCGGTAGCCCAACGCGCGGGCTGCGGCCACCACGGCGTCGACGTCCAGCACCTCGGCGTCCCCGAGGGTGCTGTGCCCGCCGGATCCGCCGTGACCACGGAAATCGAACACGACGACGCCGGCCCACCGGCGCAGCCGCTCGGCGATGGCGCGCACCGCCGGCTTGTCCAGGGCGCCGGAGAATCCGTGCGCGAGCACCACTCCGAGCCCCGCCGGCGCGCTGGGCGCAGGGAGCAGATGCCGGGCCCGCAACCGCAGTCCGTCCCGGGTGATGACCTCCACAGTGCGCTAGTCTCGCTCATGCGACCTGGTGCGATGACGCACCGGCAATGACGCCCCCGGGTCGCTGACATCCGCCTTCCCGCTGGAAGCATGGAGAGTTGTCATGGGCGTTCTTCTGCTGCTCACGTCGTCGCTGGACGCCTCCAGCGAGGTGCTGCCTGCGCTCGGCCTGCTCGGCCATCACATTCACGTCCGGGCCGCGGAGCCGGCGGCGCTGCTGGACGCGCCGCCCGCGGATCTAGTGCTGGTGGATGCCCGCCGGGAACTGGCCGGGGCACGAAGCCTGTGCCGGATGCTCCGGACCACCGGCCTGTCGGCGCCGCTGTTCGCGGTGGTCACCGAAGGCGGCCTGGTCGCGGTGACCGCGGAGTGGGGCGTCGATGATTTGCTGCTCACCGACGCCGGCCCCGCGGAGGTCGAGGCGCGCCTACGTCTCGCGCTTGGACGGGTCGCGGCGGCGACCCGGGGCGGCGAGGACGGGGCGGTGCGTACCGGGGATCTGGTCATCGATGAGCAGACCTACTCATGCAAGCTGCGCGGCCGGTCGTTGGATCTGACTTTCAAGGAATTCGAACTGCTCAAGTATCTGGCCCAGCACCCTGGGCGGGTGTTCTCCCGGGCCCAGTTACTGCAAGAGGTCTGGGGATACGACTATTACGGGGGCACCCGTACCGTCGATGTCCATGTCCGGCGGCTGCGCGCCAAATTGGGTGCCGAGCACGAACAACTCATCGGCACGGTGCGCCACGTCGGCTACAAGCTGGTGATCTCGGCCGGTCACGAAGCACGGGCCGGCCGTCCCCTCGCCACCGCCCGCTGAGCGGGAGCCGCCGGGCCAATAGGTTCGGGACGTGACGCAGGCGGAGTGGCGCGAGCGGTTGTCCGAGCCGGAGGTGCGGGCGATCACCGAGTTGGTGACCGCGGCGACCGAGGCCGATGGGGTCGCGCCGCTGTCCGAGCACGTGATGCTGCACCTGTCGCACGGCGGGGACACGGGCGCGGCGAACCTGTTGCTGCGCGCCGGCGGGCAGTTGGTCGGCTACGCCCACCTGGATGCCACCGACAGCGTCGCCGGCGCCAGCGGCGAGGTCGTGGTGCACCCCGCATACCGGCAACAGGGCCACGGCCGGGAGATGGTCGACGAGCTGCGCCGGCACTCCGGGGACGGCCGGCTGCGGCTGTGGGCGCACGGGCATCACCCGGCCGCGCAAGCTCTCGCGCACCACGCCGGCTTCGCCCGCACCCGGGTGCTGTGGCAGATGCGCAGGAGCCTGTTAGCTCCGGTCCCCGCGCCGCGCTGGCCGGCCGGCGTCAC
>DASYGP010000118.1:0-78376 GCA_035999615.1 Mycobacteriales bacterium | reverse complement strand
CCGGGGTATTCCCCGAACCTTCGGGGGAGTGGCCGGCGATCCCCTGGCCGCCCTTCTGACCCCCGGTTCGAGGCCCGTAGCTCGCCGCTGGCCCCCGGTGGACCCGCGGCCTTTGTGGCTCCCGCGGCCCGATGCGCCCGCGGCCCGGTGGCTCGCGCGGCCCGGTGTCCGGTGGCTCGCGCGGCCCGGTGTCCGGTGGCTCGCGCGGCCCGGTGGCTCGCGCGGCCCCGTGTCCGGTGGCTCGCGCGGCCCGGTGGCCCGCGGCCCGGTGGCCCGCGCGGCCCGGTGGCCCCGCGGCCCGGTGGTCCGGTGGCCCCGTGGCCCCGTTCAACCCTGGGTAACCTCCCCCTTCACCCTCGGTAACCCCTGCTCGTGATCATGCAACTTTGGTCGTGAAATCGCGATTTTCACGACCAAACTTGCATGATCGGCGAGGGCCGTCCCGCCAGCCCGAGGGCCCCGAGCGGTCGGGGCTCCTCGAGGCCGGTACGGCTCGATTTCGCCCGAGGCCAGGACGGTCTGCGGCACCTACCGCTCCGTTTAGCCACCTGGACCCCACCGCTATGCCCGAGTGCGCGGCCCTCCTGGTGGCGGCAGGCCGGTAGGCCCGTGCGCGCTGGGCACACCCTCGGGCATAGGTTGCGCCGGTGCACACGCCTGACCGAGAACCCGACCTGCCCGAGCCGCTCGCCGCCCATCTGGACAGCGCGCCGCAAGCGGCGGCCACCTGGGCCGAATTGACGCCGGAACAGCGCCACGCGCTCGCCGGCTGGATTCACCGAGCCTGGTTCGAGCGGGGTGAGCGGACCAGGGCCGAGGAGTTGTTCGAGGTGCTGAGCGCCGGCAGTGACGCGCTCGCCGCCTGGACGCAGGCCCAGCAGGAACTGCCCGGCAGCACCTCAGGGTTCTTCTCCATCCCGTAGCGGTCCGCGATTCGGTAGCAGTCCGAGCCGATCGGGCGGCGCCGTTAAGGTCGAGGCATGGATGCTTGGCCCGGACCGACGATCCCCGCCCTGCCCGGGCGAGGACTGCCTGTCCGGGTGTGGGACACCGCGACCGGGCAGCTGCGGCCGCTCGCCCCCGGCCCCATCGCGACGATGTACGTCTGCGGGATCACGCCTTATGACGCGACGCACCTGGGACATGCCGCCACCTATCTCACCTTCGACACGCTGCTGCGGGTACTTCGCGACGGTGGCCACGAGGTGCGCTACGTGCAGAACGTCACCGACGTGGACGATCCACTGTTCGAACGGGCGGCCCAGACAGGCGAGGACTGGCGCGCGCTGGCCACCCGGGAGATAGCCCTGTTCCGAACGGATATGCAGGCTCTGCGGATCGTGCCGCCGCACGCCTACGTCAGCGTCAGTGAAGCCGTGCCTCTGGTCGTGGCGATGGTGCAGCGGCTGCTCGCCGTGGGAGCCGCCTACGAGCTCGACGGTGACATCTACTCCATGGTGGGGGCCGACCCGCATTTCGGGAGCGTCGGTCGCTATGACCGGGCCACGATGATCACCCTGGCCGCGGAGCGTGGGGGGGATCCGGAGCGTCCCGGGAAAAAGGATCCGCTCGATGCGCTGCTGTGGCGGGCGGAGCGGCCGGGCGAGCCGAGCTGGCCCTCGCCGTTCGGTCCGGGACGCCCCGGCTGGCACGTTGAATGCGCGGCGATCGCCGTCGGTCACCTCGGCCCTACCATCGATGTGAACGGCGGCGGTCGAGATTTGATCTTTCCGCACCACGAGCATTCCGCGTCGCACGCGACGCTTGCGACCGGCAGCTGGCCCTTTGCTCGGACCTATCTCCATCAGGCGATGGTGGGCCTCAACGGCCACAAGATGAGCAAGAGCCGAGGCAATCTGGTGCTGGTCTCCGCCCTACGCCAGGCCGGCATTGACCCCAGCGCCGTCCGGCTGGCGATGCTCGGGCACGGGTATCGCCAGGATTGGGCCTGGACGGACGACGACCTGCCGCGGGCCACCCAACGTCTGGCCGCCTGGCGGGCCGGGACGGCGCGGACCAGCGGCCCGGACGCGACCCCAGTCGTTGAGCAGATGCGGCTCGCCCTCGCGGATGATCTCGATACGCCACGGGCACTCGCGGCCGTAGACCGGTGGGCGGCCGACGCGGCCAACCACCGGGGGCGCATGGAAGGCGCACCCGGGCTGCTCCGGGACGCGGTCGACGCTCTGCTCGGCGTCCGCCTTCAGTCCTGAGTCGGCCAGTCCTGGGTCGGCCAGTCCTGGGTCGGCCACCGCGCCGGCGGCCCGGCCGGCCCGGTGTCCGGTTCAGCTCCGCGCGGTCAACAGGTTCTTGCCGCTGTCCGGGTCGAACAGGTACAGCCGTGCCGGGTCGAGCCACAGGTCGAGTTCGTCGCCCTCCCGTACCTGGCTGGAACCATCAAGGCGCGCCGCGACGTCTTCGGTGCCGCCGCCCGGCAGGTCCTGCGTCCCGGCGTCGGCCCGCAATTCGGCGAGCTCCTCGCTGTCCAGCCGCATGCCCTCGACCGACACGTAGGCGTACACGTCGGCTCCCAAGGACTCGATGATGTCGACGGGTGCCGTCACCACGACCCCCTGATCCTTTTTCGCGTCGTCCACCATGCGGGCGTCCTCGAAGTGTTCGGGCCGGATCCCGACGACGACCTGACCGTTCTTCCCGCCGGACTCGTTCAGGCGCTGGGACAATTCCGCGGGCAGCGGGAAATCACCCAGCGGGGTGCGCACGGTGATGTCCGAACCGCCGCCGGTCAGCTCGCCCGGCAGGAAGTTCATCGACGGCGAGCCGACGAATCCGGCGACGAAAAGGTTAGTCGGGCTGGTGTACAGCTCGGCGGGGGACCCGACCTGCAAGATGACACCCTGCCGCATGATCGCGATGCGATCGCCGAGGGTCATCGCCTCGACCTGATCGTGCGTGACGTAGACCATCGTGGTGCCCAGCCGCTTTTGAATCTTGGACACCTGGGTGCGCATCTGGACGCGTAGCTTCGCGTCCAGGTTGGACAGGGGTTCGTCCATCAAGAATGCGGCCGGGTCCCGCACGATGGCGCGTCCCATGGCGACCCGTTGGCGTTGCCCTCCGGACAAGTTGGCCGGCTTCCGCTTGAGATGATCAGTCAGTTCCAGCGTTTCCGCCGCCTGCCGCACCTTTGTGTCGATCGTGGCCTTGTCGACCTTGGCCAGCTGCAGCGAGAAGGCCATGTTGTCGAACACGGTCATGTGCGGGTAGAGGGCGTAGCTCTGGAAGACCATGGCAATGTCGCGGTCCCGGGGGGACAGCTCGTTGACGATCTTGCCGCCGATGCGCAGCTCGCCTTCGGTGATGTCCTCCAACCCGGCGATCATGTTCAAGGTGGTGGACTTCCCGCAGCCGGACGGGCCGACGAGGATCACGAACTCGCCGTCGGCGATCTCCAGGTTGGCATCGCGGACGGCGAGCGCGCCGTCCGCATACCGCTTGGTGACCCCGTCGAGGGTGATGGTAGCCATGGTGTCCTACTCCTTAACCCTTAACGGCGCCGTTAGTGAGGCCAGAAACAATTCGTCGTTGGAACAGCAGCACGAGAAACACGATCGGAATCGTGATGATCACCGCGGCCGCGGCGATCGACCCGATGGGTGTGGAGAACTGCGACGGTCCGCTGAAAAAGCCGATCGCGGCCGGAACGGTGCGTGCGTTGTTTGACGCGGTCAGCGAAATCGCGAACAGGAAGTCATTCCAGGCAAAGATGAATACCAAGATCACTGTGGTGAATACGCCGGGGGCGACCAGGGGAACGATGACCCGGCGGAAAGCCTGGAACGGAGTTGCCCCATCCACCGCGGCCGCCTTTTCCAGGTCCCACGGGATCTCCCGGAAGAACGCCGACAGGGTGTAGATGGCGAGCGGCAGCGAGAACGTGACGTAGGGGATGATCAGGCCGGGCCAGGTGTCGAACAGGTGCAGCGTCCGCCACAGGTTGAACAGGGGCGTCACCAAGGCGATCTGCGGGAACATCGCGACCAGAAGGGATGCGCCGATGAGCAGCTGCTTACCGGGGAAGTCCAAGCGGGCTACGGCGTAGGCGGCCATCGCCCCGAGCACGACGGAGATGACCGTGGCGATCACCCCGATCCCCACCGAGTTGACCAAGGCGCGGGTGAACAGCGAAAGGTGAAAGATCTGGCGATAGTTCTCCAGGGTGACGTGGTGCGGGAAGAACGAGCCGTCCGTGATGCTGGCGCTGGTCTTGAACGAGAGCGACACGATCCACAGGACGGGAATCGCCACCGCGAGGATGACCAGCAGATTCGCGCCGGCCCAGCCGGCCTTCTGCGCCGGTGATTCCTGGGTCGCGGACATCGCAGCCATCAGCGCATCACCCCTTCCTCGTGTCGTTGCCCGGGGCAGCGGCCCCGAAGCCGCGGATGAAGAGCATCGCGATGATCGCGGTGACGATGAAAATGATCACCGACATGGCGGAGCCGACGCCGAGGTTCAAGGCGGTGAACAGTTGGTCGTAGTTCAGGATCGACACCGAGCGGGTCCCTTGGCTCCCCCCGCTGGTCAGCACGAAAATATTGTCGAAGATCCGGAACGCGTCCAGCGTTCGAAAGAGCAGCGCCACCAAGATCGCTGGCTTCATCAGCGGAACGGTGATGCGGGTGAACCGCTGCCAGGCGGTGGCGCCATCGACCTTGGCCGCGCCGAGTAGGTCATTGGGTACCAGGGCGAGACCAGCGAGCAGCAGCAGTGCCATGAATGGCGTGGTCTTCCACACCTCGGCCAGGATGATGATGGCGATGGCTTGCCACTTGTGGGTGAGGGGGGCGCTGCCGGTCGGCAGCAGGCCGGCGAGATATCCGGTAGCGGGGGTCCAGGCGTATTGCCAGGACAGGGCGGCCACCACGGTCACCATGCCGTAGGGCACGAGGACCGAGGTTCGAACGATGCTCCGGCCGAACGTGGCTCGTTGCATCAACAACGCCAGCCCCATCCCCAGGGCGAATTCGATCGTGACCGAAACGGCGGTGATGACCAGGGTCACGATCAACGCCTGCCACCACAGATTCGAGGACAGGATCGTGGCGTAGTTGCTGATGCCGTTGAAACTGTGGTCCGCCGGAAAGCGCAGGTCGTAGCGCTGCAGGGACAGGTACAGGGCATAACCGATCGGGTAGGCCGTGACGGCGATCATCACGATTACCGCCGGGCCGCACAGCATGTAGGCGAAGCGCCGCTGTGCCTTGGTTTCCTTGGAGAGCCGGGGTTTGCGCCCGGACTCTGCGCTGACGTCGGCAGGTCGCGTAGCTACAGCCTGGGTCATGGGACCAGCCCCTTCGAGGCGAGCGCGTCAGAGATGGCGCTGCGCAACGCCGGCAGGGTGGACCCCGGCGAGACGCTCCCGGCCGGGGACACCGCTGCCGAGATAGCCAGCGAGACGTTCTGATAGAAGGGCGTTTTGGGCCGGACGCTTGCCTGCTGCAGCGACTGCTGAATGGCCTGCGCGTAGGGGTAGTCCTTCGCCAGGGCCGGGTCGGTGTAGAGCTCGGTGAGCGTCGGCGGCAGGCCGCCGTCGATGGCGTTGCGGATCTGGTTGTCCTTGCCGCGCAGGCATTCCACGGCCTTGCGGGCCGCGTCTTGATGCGTGGAATAGGAACTGACCGCGAGGTCGATGCCGCCGATGGTCACGTGGCTGGGTTCGCCCGGCTTGACCGTCGGGTACTGCGCCCATTTGAGGTGTTTGAACAGGGCCGGGGCGTTCTTTTTCGCCGAGGGGTAGATGAAGGGGTAGTTCAGCTCGAAGGCGGCCGTCCCGGACTCGAACGCGAGGCGGTTCGCATCCTCCATCTGGGTGGCCAGGGATGGATCCGCGGCGGACGAATGAGCGAAGTTATAAAGGGTCTGCACGGCCAATTTTGCGTTCGCGCCAAGATCGGGTGCGGTGTCGCTCGCATTGAGCACCGACCCTCCCGCGGAGGCGACCAGGGTGTTGAACAGCACCGTGGCGCCCTCGTACTGGGCCCCTTGGACCTCGACATAGTGCGGCTTGCCGGCCTTGGCCAGCTGCGCGCTCATGGCGAGCATCTCATCCCAAGTCTTGGGCGGGTTGGGGACCAGATCGTCGCGGTACCAGAGCAGCTGGGTATTGGTATTGAACGGGGCGCTGAACAGTTTGCCTTTCCAGGTGGCCGTGTCCAACGCGGTTTGTAGGGTCCCGTTGCGCACCGCGGCCTCGTCGGCGCCTTGGAAGGGAACCAACCAGCCGGCTTCTGCGAACTCGGGCGTCCAGGTGACGTCCAAACCCATGATGTCGACACCCTTGTCGTGGGCGGCGAGGCGGCGGACCAATTGCTGGCGCTGGCCGTCAGCGCTGGAAGGCAGGTCTTGCAGCGTGATGTCGTAGGCGCCGTGGGAAGCCTGGGCGCAGGCGGCCGCGGCCTTGTTGTAGGCCCCGGACGGTTCCGGGAAGATCCACCAGTTCAGGTGAGCGGCGCCGCCTTGGCTACTGGAACTGCCGCAACTGCTCAGGGAGGCCAGCAGCGGCAGCAGCACCAAGGCCCCCAGCAGTCGGCCGGTGCGCGGACGGAAGGACATCTGCGGCTCCTTCGGCGCAGGACACCACTAGGTGACGGGTGGGTCACCTAGTGGGGTGGCCGGGCACATCATTGTGACTTAACGCCCTTACTTTGTGGCCACAACTTTCTGCGCCCGTTCGCCCGTCGTCAAGATCGGCCACGCCGACGCAGGAAGCGCTCGAACTCCTGGGCGATGGCCTCACCGCTCGCCTCGGGTAGATCCGTGACTTCCCGCTCCTCCAAAGAGCGCACGTATTCGGCGATATCGGCGTCTTCCCCGGCGAGTTCATCGACGGTGCGCTCCCAGCTGCGGGCCTGCTCCTCGAGATCGCCGAGATCGACCGCCAGGTCGAGCAGATCCTCGACTCGCCGCAGCAGCGCCACGGTCGCCTTCGGTGCGGGGGGCTGCGCCACGTAGTGCGGCACGGCTGCCCACAACGACACGGCCGGCAGCCCGGCGTTCACGCACGCGTCTTGCAGCACGCCCACGATGCCGGTCGGTCCTTCATAGCGCGAGCGGTCCAGCGACAGCCGGGCCGCGGTCTCGGCGTCGTAAGCGATCCCGGTCACCGGCACCGGGCGGGTGTGCGGACTGTCGGCGAGGAGCGCACCTAGCGTGACCACCAGGGAGGCATCCGCCGAGAGGAACAGATCGGTGAGCTCACGACAAAACCCGCGCCAGCGCATGTTCGGCTCCACGCCGTGCACGAGCAGGACATCCCGGTCGATCTGCGTCGGGTGAGCCAGCGCGAGTCGCGTGGTCGGCCAGGTGAGGCGCCGGCTGACTCCATCGACGAGGCTGACCGAGGGCCGATTGACCTGGAAGTCGTAGTAATCATCGGGATCCAGTTCGGCGATCGTCTCAGCGTTCCAAAGTTCGGCCAGGTGCACCAAGGCGTTGCTCGCGGCCTCCCCTGCGTCATTCCAGCCCTCGAACGCCGCGAGGACGAGCGCATCGGTCAGCGGCGGAAGGGCGAAGCGGGCGTCGGGGCTGCTCATCACCGCAAAGCCTATGCGGCCGGCACGCCGCTCGCGGCGTCTGGGCGTGGGTTCAGCGCGTGGTGTGGACGATCAGCACGTCGCACCCGGCCTTGTGCGAGACGTTCTGCGGCACCGACCCTAAAAGCCGCCCGGCCAGGCTGTTCAAGCCGCGATTTCCCACGACCAGCAGCTCAACCTTCAAATGCACCGCCGTGTCGATGAGCACATCGACCGGGTCGCCCTCAATCGCGTGAGTCTCGATCTTGTTCGCCCCGGCCGCTCTGGCCCGGTCCAGCGCCAGCCCGAGGGCGGCTTCGGCGGGCGCCGACCCGGTGACCTTGTACGTCAGGTCGCGCAGCTCGGCGGCGGCCCGGTCCCGCTCCCGCGCGGGAAGGGGTCGGTACGCGGAAACCAAGTGCAAGACGGCGCCGCTCTCGCCGGCCAAACTGGCCGCGCGGTCCACCGCACGGAAGCTGGATTCAGACCCATCGGTCCCGACCAGGACAGTGCTGAAACTGGCCACGAAAGCCCTCCCTACGCTCGGCACCCGCGGCCGGCGCGGGCGCCACCCTACCGAGCGCGGGGGCCGGTAGGCGGACCGGTGCTCTACCGTCGGCCGGTGACCGACGTGCCCGCCGCACCCGTCTCCACCCGACTGCGTGCGTGGTTGGACATGGATCCAGCTGGTGCCCGCGAAGGCCTCGGCCGGCACGAGTACGACGGTGTCGTCGCCGACCTGTCCCCGGCGGCGGTCGCCGAGCGATTGGCCCGGCTGGGGACCGGACCGGTTCCCAGCGACGCGCTGGACGCCGCGCTGCTGGCAGCCGCCGAGGAGGGCGCGCGCGTCGTGTACGGGGAGCTGGCGATGCCTCGATGGAACCCGTTGTTGCTCTTGAACGGGTTGGACCTGGCCTGCTACGACCGGGAGTACGCCCCGCCGGCGCAGCGCGCGCAGGCCCGCGCCACGCAGCTATCCGCGTGGCCGGCGGCCGTGGACGCGGCGCTCGCGAGCCTGGATGCCGTCCCGGCGCCGGTGGCGACGGCGTTGCTGCCGGCGGTCCTCGGGCTGAGTGCCGGCGTCAGCGATCCCGTGCCGCTGGCCGCACTGGGCCGGCTGGTGACGCTGGTCGAGGACGCCGCGGAGCGGGGGGCACCCAGCGCGGCCCTGGGTGCGGACGGGTTGGCGCGGGTCCTGGGCGCCGCACAAGCCAAACCCGTGAGCTTGGACGCGCTCGCGTCCGCCGCGGCTGCCGAGCGGGATCGGTTGCGGGCCCTGCTTGATGATGCCTGCGAGCAGCTCAGGCCCGGCGTCGGCGTGGCCGACGTGGTCGCCGAGTTGCTGGATGATCATCCGTCCACCGCCGAGGAGATTTACGCCGAGGCCCGCACCCAGGTCCACGAGGTCACCGCCTTCACGGTCGAGCGGGAGTTGCTGCCGCCGTTGGATGGAGAGTGTTTGGTCGGTCCGGCGCCGGCATCGCGGTCCTGGGCGATGGCGATGATGAGTTGGGCCGCCCCGTACGAGTCGGACGCGCCGTCCTGGTACCACGTCACGCCGCCCGACCCGTCCTGGCCTGCACGCCAGCAGCAGGAATGGCTGGCGGTCTTCTCCCGCACGACGTTGCCCGCGATCACCGTGCATGAGGTCACCCCGGGACATTTCGCGCATGGCCGCCTGCTCCGACGGGCCGGCTCCCATGAGCGACGCTGCTGCCTGTCCGAAGCGTTCGTCGAGGGCTGGGCGCACTACGTGGAGGAACTGTTCGTGGAGGAGGGATTCCGGGCCGGTGATCCCCGTTTCGCGATCGGGGTCATGATCGAGGCGCTGGTCCGGGTGACCCGGCTGGCGGTGAGCATCGGCGTCCATGCGGACGGCATGAGCGTCGAGGACGGGGCCCGCCGGTTCGTCGAGGACGCGTTCCTTCGGGGCGAGGCGGCCCGCAGTGAGGCGCAACGGGCCACGTTCGACCCGACGTACGGCAGGTACACCTGGGGCAAGCTGGAGATCCGGGCCGCCCGGGAACGGGCCCGGCAGCGGTGGGGCCCCGGCTACAGTCACCGCCGCTTCCACGAGGCGCTGTTGGCGGCCGGCGCACCGCCGCTCGGCCTGCTCGACACGTGCGTGGCCGCGGCGGGCTGATTACGCGGGACCGAACTCGGTCGGGATCGCCGGCTCGCCGGGGGACAGTTTCAGGCCCTCCCAGGGCAAGGTGATCATCACCTCCCGGTGGTGGCTACGGGACTGGTCCAGGGACGCGGCCGGGACCGGGCTGCCCCCGCGCAGGAATGGCACTTGCAGGTGCCGCTCACCGAGCACGTTCGCGGGTTGGCCGCCGGGTGGGTCCGCGCCGATCAGCAGGACCTCCGCGGTGGCCGTACCGGTGGCGCGATGCCGGCGCAGCGCCAGCTTGCGACCGCCCACCGATGCCTTGTCCGAACCCCGCTTGGCCACCGGGCGGCCGTCGACCTCGACCAACTTGTAGACCAGGCCGGCGGTGGGCGCCCCGGAGCCGGTCACGACCGCCGTCCCGACCCCGTAGACATCGACCGGGGCCGCGGCCAGGGCCGCCAACGCGTGTTCGTCGAGATCGCCCGACAGCACGACCTGGGTGGAGCGGGCCCCCAGCGCATCGAGCTGCCGACGGGCCGCGTGGGCATGGACCGCCAGGTCGCCGGAGTCGATGCGGACCCCGCCGAGGTCGGTGCCGGCGACCTCCACCGCGGCCCGGATGCCGGCCGTGATGTCGTAGGTGTCCACCAGCAAGGTGGTGTCCACCCCGAGCGCAGCGAGCTGAGCGCGAAACGCGTCCGCCTCGCTGTCGTGGAGCAACGTGAAGGCATGCGCCGCGGTGCCGGCCGTGGGGATGCCGTAGCCGGCGCCGGCGGCCAGATTGGACGTCGCCGCGAAGCCGACGAGGTAGGCAGCGCGGGCGGCGGCGACCGCCGCCTGCTCATGGGTGCGCCGGCTCCCCATCTCGATCACCGGCCGGCTGCCCGCGGCGATGACCATCCGGGCCGCCGCCGCGGCCACCGCGCAGTCGTGGTTGAGCACCGAAAGCACCAGCGTTTCCAACACCACGCAGTCGGCGAAGGTGCCACTGACGGTCAGGACCGGTGAGCCCGGGAAGTAGAGCTCACCTTCCGGGTAACCATCGAGATCGCCCTCGAATCGCCAGCCGGCGAGGTACTCGGCCGTCCGCTCGTCGAGGACACCGGCTCGCTGCAAGGACCGCAGCTCGCCGTCCGGGAACCGAAATCGGCTGACCGCCGCGACGATGCGCGCGGTGCCGGCCACGACCCCGTAGCGGCGGCCGCCCGGCAGCCGTCGGGTGAACACCTCGAACACGGTGCGCCGACTGGCAGTCCCGTCGGCCAGGGCGGCCCGCAACATCGTCAACTCGTACCGGTCGGTGAGCAGGCCCGGTGCGGGTGCGCCATCTGGGAAGGACACGGGACGAAGCCTGGCAGAGGCGCCGGGCGCGGGCGCCGGGTCCGTAGACTCACCGCTGTGTCCGACTCCCTGCGCGATGCCCTTGCCCGCCGCGTCGTTGTCGCGGACGGCGCGATGGGCACCATGCTTCAGGACGCCACGGAACGAGGGGAGCTGGGTCCGGAGGACTTCATCGGGCTCGAAGGCTGCAACGAAATCCTCAACACGACGAGGCCCGATGTCATCCGGGCCGTCCATGACGCCTACTTCGCCGCTGGCTGCGACGCTGTCGAGACCAATACTTTCGGCGCCAACCTCGCGAACCTCGCCGAGTACGACATCGTGGACCGGATCGCCGAGCTGAGCCGGGCCGGGGCCCAGATCGCCCGCGAGGCGGCGGACTCGGTGGCCACCGCGGAGCACCCCCGCTACGTGTTGGGCAGCGTCGGCCCCGGTACCCGGCTGCCCACGCTGGGGCACGCCCGATTCGCGGACCTCCGGAACGCCTACGAGACGCAATGCCGGGGCATGCTCGAAGGCGGCGTCGACGCGATCCTGATTGAAACCGCCCAGGACGTCTTGCAGGCCAAAGCCGCGCTGATCGCGGCGCGCCGGGCGATGACCGCGACCGGGATCGATGCCGTGCTGATTGCGCAGATCACGGTGGAAACGACCGGCACGATGCTGCTCGGCACCGAGACCTCCGCGGCGCTCACCGCCCTGGCCCCGCTCGGCATCGACGTTATCGGGCTCAACTGCGCCACCGGGCCGGCTGAGATGAGCGAGCACCTTCGGACGCTGGCCCAGCTGGCGGGATCACGGCTGGCCTTGTCGTGCATGCCGAACGCCGGCCTACCGCAGCTCGGCCCGAACGGCGCGAGCTACCCGCTCACCCCCGACGAGCTCGCGGCCGCGCATGTGCAATTCATCCGCGACTACGGCCTGACCCTGGTCGGCGGCTGCTGCGGCACCACCCCGGAACACCTGGCCAGGGTGGTTGCCTCGGTCGGGGGGCAGCCGGCCGCGGCTCGGCGCCCCCATCCGGAGCCCTCGGTCGCGAGCCTCTACCAGGCCGTGCCCTACCGGCAGGACAACAGCGTCCTTTTGATCGGGGAACGCACCAACGCCAACGGTTCCAGGGCATTCCGGGATTCGATGCTGGAGGCCCGTTGGGACGACGTCGTGGAGATCGCGCGGAACGCTACCCGTGAAGGGGCCCACGTCATCGACGTCTGCGTGGACTACGTCGGCCGGGACGGGGTCACCGACATGCACGAGGTGGTGGGCCGTTTCGCCACCGCCTCCACCTTGCCGATCATGCTCGACTCGACCGAGCCGCCGGTCATCGAAGCCGGCCTGGAGCTGCTCGGCGGCCGATCGGTGGTCAACAGCGTCAACTTCGAGGATGGCGAAGGCCCGGAATCGCGTTTCGCGCGGATCATGCCCATCGTCCGTGAACACGGCGCTGCCGTGGTTGCCCTCTGCATCGATGAGGAGGGGCAGGCACGGACGGTGGAGTGGAAGGTCGCGGTGGCCGAGCGGTTGATCGCCACGCTCACCGGGCAATGGGGGCTGAACGAATCCGACATCCTGGTCGATTGCCTCACCTTCACTTTGGGAACCGGCCAGGAAGAGTCCCGCCGGGACGGGCTGGCCACCATCGAGGCGATTCGTGAGCTCAAGCGCCGACACCCCGACGTCCAGACGATCCTCGGGCTGTCCAACATCTCCTTCGGCCTGCGGCCGGCTTCCCGGGTAGTGCTCAACTCGGTGTTTCTGGCCGAATGCCAGAAGGCCGGTCTGGACGCGGCCATCGTGCACGCAAGCAAGATCGTTCCGATGTCCCGCATCCCCGACGAGCAACGCGAGGTCGCCCTCGACTTGCTCTATGACCGGCGGCGCGACGGTTACGACCCGCTGACCAAGTTCCTCGATCTGTTCGAGAACGTCGAGGCGACCTCGGGGCCGACCCGCGCCGAGCAGCTGGCGGCGCTGCCCCTCTCCGAGCGGCTGGAGCGCCGGATCATCGACGGGGAACGCAACGGGCTGGGAGCCGACCTGGACGAGGCGATGCAGACCCGGCCCCCGCTGGAGATCATCAACGACACGCTGCTCGGCGGCATGAAGGTCGTTGGGGAGCTGTTCGGTTCCGGGGAGATGCAGTTGCCGTTCGTGTTGCAGTCCGCCGAGGTGATGAAGGCGGCCGTCGCGCATCTCGAACCGCACATGGAGAAGGCGGACAGCGAGGGCAAGGGCACGATCGTTCTCGCGACCGTCAAGGGGGACGTGCACGACATCGGCAAGAACCTGGTCGACATCATCTTGTCGAACAACGGATACACCGTGGTGAACCTCGGCATCAAACAGCCGATCACCGCGATCCTCGACGCGGTTGCGCAGCACCGCGCCGACGTCATCGGCATGTCCGGGTTGCTGGTCAAATCCACGGTGGTCATGAAAGAGAACTTGCAGGAAATGAACTCCCGCGGGATCGCGACGCCGGTGCTGCTCGGCGGGGCGGCCCTCACCCGGTCCTACGTGGAATACGACCTGTCGGAGGTCTACGACGGCGACGTCCGGTATGCCCGCGACGCCTTCGAAGGTCTGCGGCTGATGGACGCGTTGATGGCCGCACGGCGCGGGTCGGTTCCGGCCAGCGCGCAGCCCGAGGAACCGTCCGCGCGATCGCGCCGCCGCCCGTTGCCGCGCGTCGAGGTGGACGAGCCGGAGGCGATCGGCCGTAGCGATGTGGCCACCGACGTCGCGGTGCCCACCCCGCCGTTCTGGGGTAATCGGATCGTCCGGGGCGTGCCGCTCGCCGACTACGCGGCGCTGCTCGACGAGCGGGCCACGTTCATGGGGCAGTGGGGGTTGCGCGGTTCCCGCGGTGGGAACGGCCCGTCCTACGAGCAGCTGGTGGAGACCGAAGGACGGCCGCGGCTGCGGGCCTGGCTGGACCGCTTGCAGACCGAGAACATGCTGGAGGCCGCCGTCGCTTACGGCTACTTCCCCTGCTACAGCGAGGGGGAGGAGCTCGTCATCCTCGCGGAGGACGGCGGCGAGCGGGAGCGGTTCCGGTTCCCCCGCCAGCGCCGCGACCGGCGGCTGTGTCTGGCCGACTTCTTCAAGGCCAAGGACTCGGGGGAGACCGACGTCGTGGCCTTTCACGTGGTCACCATGGGCAGCCGGATCTCCCAGGTGGCGGGAACGCTGTTCGAGGCCAACTCCTACCGGGACTACCTCGAGTTGCACGGCCTGTCGGTGCAGCTGACCGAGGCACTCGCCGAGTACTGGCACAAGCGTGTGCGCGAGGAGCTGGGGCTGCTGGCGCAGGATTCGGCCGACCTCGGCGAGGTCCTGGCCCATCAGGCCTACCGGGGTTCGCGGTACTCATTCGGCTACCCGGCCTGCCCGAATCTGGAGGACCAGACGCAACTGTTCCGGCTGCTGGAGCCCGGTCGTATCGGGGTGGAATTGTCTGAGGAGTTCCAGCTGCATCCCGAGCAGTCGACCAGCGCGATCATCGTTCACCACCCGGAGGCGAAGTACTTCAATGCGCGCTGAGCCCCAGGCCCAGACCGTGAGAAGCCAGCTGTGAGCACCAAGCCGTGGGATCCGGGTACCGGTCCCTCAGTGCTGCGCGGGATGCTGGCCCGGTGGCAGCGCCGGCCGGCGCCCGGTCCCGCCGCGCTGCTGTGGGACATGGACGGGCTGCTGGTGGATTCCGAGCCGGTGTGGACGATCGCCGAGCGGGAGCTGTTCGCCGGCTGGGGGGTGGCCTTCACGCCCGGCATGAAGGCGGCGATGGTGGGCACCCGGCTGGACGTCTCGGCTCCCATGATGATCCGCTTCGGCGGGGACGCGGCCGCGGCGGCGGGGGCCTCCGTCCCGGCGGTGCAGGCGTTCCTGCTGGCCCGGATGGGTCAGCTGCTGGCCGCGTCGGTGCCGGTGCTGCCCGGGGTGCGCGAGCTGCTCGCTGAAGCGGCCGCCGCCGGCATCCCGCAGGCGCTGATCAGCTCCTCCTACCGGGTCCTGGTCGATGCGGTGCTGGCTGGGTTGCCGGGCCACCCGTTCACGGTGTCCGTGGCCGGCGATGAGGTGGCCCGGGGCAAGCCGGACCCGGAGCCCTATGAGATCGCCGCGCAACGGCTCCGCGTCCCGATTCGGGACTGCGTGGTGCTCGAAGACTCACCGGCCGGCGCCCGCAGCGGCGCCGTGGCCGGCGCCCGCGTGCTGTATTGCCCCTCGGTGCCCGGCTCGGCGGAACCGGAGCCCGGCTGGCGACCGGTCGCGTCGCTGACCGACGTGTCCCTGGCGGGGCTGCGGGCCTGGTACCGGTCCTGACCGGGCCGCCGGCCGGTCCCGATCAGTCCTGCAGGTCCGGCTGCTCGCGCACGATCCGCTCAAACAAGGGCTGGAACTGGAACCAGCCGGCGAGTTCGCTGCCGACCTGTCCGTAGGTGAGCTGGGCGTTGTCGGCGGAGATGTGGACCGGGGTGCCGGCGGCCATCGCCAGCAGCTGAGCCTGGCAGGAGCGTTCCATGGTCATGAACCACCACACCGCACTGTCGACGGTGTGCCCGACGGTGAGCAGCCCGTGGTTGCGCAAGATGACGGCTTTGTTGCCGCCCAACGCGTGCGCGATGCGCTTGCCCTCCTCGACGTCGAGCACTACCCCGGTGAAGTCGTCGAACAGCGCGTGATCGTTGTAGAAGGCGCAGACGTCCTGCGTGATCGGGTCGAGGGTGATGCCCAGCGACGACAGTGCCTTGCCGTGCACCGAGTGGCTGTGCGCCGCGGCGACCGCGTCGGGCCTGGCCGCGTGGACCTGGCTGTGGATCGCGAACGCCGCGCCGTTCACCGGCCAGCTGCCTTCCACCACGTTGCCCTCATGGTCGACCCGGATCAGGTCGCTGGCCTTGACCAGCGAGAAGTGCAGCCCGAACGGATTGACCCAGAAGGTGTCGGTGAACTCCGGATCCCGGGCGGTGATGTGACCGGCGACGCCCTCGTCGAAGCCGGCCTTGGAGAACAACCGGAACCCGGCGGCCAGCCGTACCTTGCGATGCTGGCGCTCGTCTGCCGGCGCATCGAACGTCGGCATGGTCGGAAAACTCAGGGTGGCCATTGGTGCTCCTCCGGTCGGATCGGAATCCCCTAGTGTCGCTGTACGTCTGTTCAGTGGTCAAGCACCCCGTGGCTGACCAGCGCCACGCTGGCCCGCAGTCGGCGGTCGATGCCGGCGGGGGAGTAAGCCGGCGCTTCGAGCAGCGCATCAAGCCCGGACAGCAGCCAGGGCCCAAAAATCAGCAGGAGCAGGTGCAGTGTGGTCTCCTGCCGGTCGAGGTCGCTGCGGGCCCGGCCGCTGGCCACGATGGTCGCTACCTCCTTGCTTGCGACGTCCCAGGCCCGACGGAGCAACGCATCGCCGGCCGCGCCGCCCTCCAGGATGCTGCGGCGTACGTGGGCCCGGAGTCCCTGGTCGAGAACCAGCTCTCCCTGGGTGGCGATCAGCCTGGTCGCGAGCGTGCCTTCATCGGCGGGCAGGTCGCGCAAGCTGGCATCGAGCGCGCGCTCCACCCTTCCCATGACTTCCGCGTCGACGGCCTCCCGCAGGCCCTGCTTGGAACCGAAGTGATGCAGCACCAGCGGAGGTGACACGCCCGCGGCCGCACCCACCTGCCGGACGCTGGTTCCGGCGAAGCCGCGCTCCCCGAACAGCGCCAACGCGGCCGTGAGAATCCGCTCACGGCCGGACGGTGCGCCCGCCTCGTCGATGCCGGCTGCGTTCACGCCGCTCACCGTATCGGCGCCTACGGGATCGACGGGGCACCGTTCACCGGCGCCAGGGGTAGCAGCACCACCGGCGGGTCGGCGACCGGGTACGGCGGCGGGGTCCCGCCGAAGGCGGGACAGCGCGCCTGGTGATCGCAGAACGCGCACAACGGCCCCTTGTTGGCGCGAAAGTCGCCGGTCTCCAGCGCGGTCTGGATGGCCTGCCACAGCGCCGTCAGCTGCCGCTCGAAGGCCACCAGCTCCGCCTCCGCCGGGGTGTAGCTCAACCGCTGCCGGTCAGCGAGGTAGAGCAACTGCAGCACCGCCGGGATGACACCCCGGGTGCGCCAGAGCACCAGCGCGTAGAACTTCAGCTGGAACAGCGCCTTGCCCTCCCACGCCTCCGCGGGGGACCGGCCGGTCTTGTAGTCCACCACCCGCAGCGCGCCCTCGGCGGTGGCGTCGAGGCGGTCGATCACGCCGCGCAGCACCAAGCCATCCGGCAGCGTGGCCTCGACGTACTCCTCCCGGCTCGCCGGCTGCAGCCGGCGCGGGTCCTCCAGCGCGAAGTAGCCGGCCAGCAGCGGCTCGGCCGAGGCCAGCCACGCCTGCTCATCGAGCACCGGCGGGCCGGTGCCCTCGCGCGGTGCACTGTCCCCCAGCGATGCCTGGGCATCGGCCACCGCACCGTCGGCCACCGCCGCACCGGCCACCGCCTCACCCGAGGTCGCGTCGGCGTCGGCGTCGGCGTCGGCCGGACCGAACAGCTCAGCGGCGCGCGGTTCCTCGGCCCGTAACTGGGCCCACTGCGCGGGCAGCAAGGAAATGGCCCGCTCCACTGTTCGTTGCCCGGCGGGCAGATCGAACAGCCGCTCCAGCACCGAATGGACCAGGGTGCCGCGGACCGCCGCCGCACTCGGCGGCTCGGGGAGCCGGTCGACCACCCGGAACCGGTAGCGCAGCGGGCAGGCCTTGAAATCCGCGGCGCGGGACGGTGACAGGGACTGCGCCGGCCGGCCCGTCACCTCGGGGACGTCGGCGGGGGTTGGCTCGCTGATGAAATCCGGCTGGCTCACCAACAGACCGTACGGTGGCCCGCCGACAATCTTGGCAAGTCGTGCACAGTGTCGCCTCGCGGGCGACCCATTGGGCCGTACCGTGACCGGCACGAACGCCGGGCCGTACCACGCGCGAGGGGGTTACCGGGTGCAGGAGATGATCAGAGCAAGGGTGCCGGTCCCGACCACCCTCCCGCCGCCGCGCTCGGCGCCGACACCGGCCCGGCGGACTCGCCCGGTGCCGCCCGCACCGGTCTTGCTCGCCACCATGGTCGCGCTGGCCGGCGTGCGGCAGGGCGCGGTCGTCCTCGACTTAACGCCGGGGGCCACCTTGAGCAGGGCGGCCGCCGCCGCCGCGGGCCGCGGCGGCGTGGTGGTGTGTGCCCGCCCGACGGCGTTGCTGGAGGGGCTCCCCGCGGCGCTGCGGGGCGGGACCGTCACGCACGCGTTCGCCGCGCGACCAGGCAGCCGGCTGTTGACCGCGCTGCGCCCGCTGCTCCGCGCCGGAGCCCGAGTGGCGGTGACGGCCGCCGCCATCGAGGCCCTGGAAGAGGTCTGCGCCGTGGCCGCCTTCGAGGTGCTGCATATGGCGGCCGACGTCGACGGACTGGTCGTTGCGGCCCTGCGGGCCCGGCCGCCCAGCTGAGGGTGATCTTCGCGTCCCGAGCCGGCAGCGCAGCGCGGGCCCGTAGCATCGTCGTGTGAGCGAAGCCCCGCCCCGGCAGGAGCAGCGCTCCGTCGGGATGCGGGGGGGCATTTCGCTCGGCCGGCCCGGCGGTGTCCCGGTTCGGCTGCATGTGTCTTTTTTGTTCCTTGGTGTGCTCGTGGCGTTGAGCGTGGCCGCGCCGCTGCGCGCCGAACTGCCCCGGCTGTCGTCCGCTGTGGTCGAGGTGCTTTCGGTGGTCCTCGGTGCGCTGCTGCTCGTCTGCGTCGCGCTGCATGAACTTGCCCACGCGCTGGTTGCCCGCCGGCTGCGCATCGAGGTCAGCGGGATCGACTTGTGGGGGTTGGGTGGGGTCACCGGGTTGGCCAGCGAACCCACGACGGCCCGGGCGCAGTACCTGGTCTCGGTGTCCGGACCGGTCGTCAACTTGCTGATCGGCGCCCCCGCTGCCCTGGTGTGGATCGGCACCGACGTGGCCACCATTCCGCACGCGCTCGCGTTGCGCCTGGCGCTGGCCAATGCGCTGTTGGCCGCCTACAACCTGCTCCCGGGCCTGCCGCTGGACGGTGGCCAGATCCTGCGGGCCGGCGTCTGGGGATTGACCGGCGACAAGGTGACGGGACTGCGTGCTGCCGGCTACGGCGGCCTGATTGCCGCGGTCGCCACCGCGGCGCTCGCGCTGGACGACGCCCGCCGCGGTGGCCAGTTCTGGCTGTTCACGTTGCTGATCGCCGGCTTCATCGGGGTGCAGGCCACGGGGGCGCTGCGCGGCGCGGTCGTGGCCCGACGGTTGCCGTTCGTGGTTGCCGGCAGGCTGGCGCGCCCCGCCTTCCTGGCCGTGACCGACCTGCCGCTGGCCGAAGCCCTGCGCCGGGCCACCGCGGCGGGCTGCGCGGCGGTCGTGCTCGGTGCGGAGGACGCACCTACCGGCGTGATGTCCGACGCGTTGCTGGCCCAGGTGCCTGCCCAGCGCCGGCCGTGGGTGGCGCTGTCCAGCGTCGTCCAGGTGATTCGGCCCGGTGCGGTGCTCGACGCCCGGCTGTCCGGCGAGGCTTTGCTGGAGGTGCTCCGGCGGGCACCGGCGCCGGAATATGTGGTGATGGATGCCGGCCGGCTCGTCGGGGTGCTGCGGACTGCTGATGTGGCGACCGTGCTGCGCGCCGCCCGGCCCGGTGCGGTGGCTACCGCGTGACCGGTCCGATCACCGCGACCGGGCCGTTCCGTCCCGGCGACAGCGTGCAACTCACCGATCCAAAAGGTCGCCTGCACACGATCCGGCTTGAGACCGGGAAGCAGTTCCACACCCACCGGGGCGCTCTTGAGCACGACGACTTGATCGGTCAGCCGGAAGGGTCGGTGGTGACCAGCACCGGCGCCACCGCCTACCTGGCGCTGCGCCCGCTGCTGCACGACTTCGTCCTGTCCATGCCCCGCGGGGCGACCGTCGTGTATCCGAAGGATTCCTCGGCCATCGTCGGCTACGCGGACATCTTCCCCGGCGCGACCGTGCTCGAGGCGGGCGCCGGTTCGGGGGCGCTGTCCTGCGCGCTGCTCCGGGCGATCGGGCCGGCCGGACGGCTGGTCTCCTACGAGCGACGGCCGGAGTTCGCGGCGGTGGCCCGGAGCAACGTGGAGCGGTTCTTCGGCGGTGCCATGCCGAACTGGGACCTTCGCGACGGGGACCTGGCCGGCGTGGTCGATCTGGAGGTGGACCGGCTGGTGCTCGACATGCTGGCCCCCTGGGAGGTGATTGAGGTAGCGGCGACGGTGCTGGTCCCCGGGGGAGTCCTGTGCGGTTACGTCGCGACGACCACCCAGCTGTCCCGGACCGTCGAGGCGCTGCGGGCGGCGGGCGGCTGGACCGAGCCGGCGGCCTGGGAATCGTTCGTCCGCGGCTGGCACGTGGAAGGGCTGGCGGTGCGCCCCGAACACCGGATGATCGGGCACACCGGTTTCCTGCTCACCGCCCGCCGGCTGGCTCCCGGCGTCGTCGCCCCGCCCCGCCGGCGCCGACCGGCGAAAGGGGTGCAGCCGGAGGCAAGTTCCGGATGAGCCTGCCGTACCCCGAGCTGGGCGCGAGCTGGCGGGCCGCCCGCAGCGTCCCGACCGCGGGTTTCCTCGACGCGGCCCGGTGCAACATCCCCTCCGATGCGGTGCTCCGGGCCCAGCAGGATCAGCATCGGCGCGAACGGGAGCTCGGCGGCTACGAGGCCGAGGCCGCCGCGGCCGAACCGCTGGCTACCCTTCGCTGCGGCTTGGCGGCCCTGCTGGACGCCGCTCCGCAGGATGTGGGCCTGGTGCAGAGCGGCACCCTGGGCGTGCAGCTCGCCCTGTTCGGCCTGCGCCTTCCCGCCGGCACGCCCGTGGTCGTGAGCCGCGCCGAGTACGCCAGCAACCGCTTGTTCGTGGACGACCTGGCGCGCCGGCGCGGGTGGTCGGTGCAGGAGGTGTCCCACGATGCCGCCGGGGTGGTGGACCTGCCCGCTATCGCTCGGGCGTTGGCGGCCGGCGCGGGGCTGGTGCTGCTGTCCCACGTCGCGTCACAGCGCGGCGACCGGCAGCCGGCCGCCGAGGTCGGGGCGCTCACCCGCGCGTACGGGGCCCTGTTCGTGCTGGATGTCGCGCAATCGTTGGGTCAGCTGGACTGCACCGGCATCGGGGCGGATGTCTATGTCGGTACGAGCCGCAAGTGGTTGGCCGGTCCCCGGGGAGTCGGGTTTGTCGTGGCACCGGCGGCCGGCCGGGACGATCGGGTGGATGCCCCGCACACCGCGGGCAGCCACGGTCCGCGATCCGCGCGGGCGGCCCGCGGCCAGGCCTTCGAGGCCGATGAGGCGGACATCGGTGGCCGGCTCGGCCTCGCGCAGGCCGTCGCTGAGCTGCGCGCAGCCGGCCCGGCCCGGGTGTTCGCCCGGCTCGCCGCCCTCGGCGCCGCCACCCGGGAGGTTCTGGATGGGGCGGGGGGCTGGCAGGTGCGGGAGCGCGGCGAGCCCACGGCGATTATCAGCTTGCAGCCCCCAGCGGGCGTGGCCGTGGAGGCGACGGTGGCCGCCGCCCGGGCCGCGGGAGTGCGCGTCGGAGTCGTCCCCCAGGAGCGTGCTGTTGATCTTGAAGGGCCGGTGTTACGAGTGTCACCCTCGCTGGGCGCCGAGCCGAGCGACCTCGAACGTCTCGCGCGGGTCCTGGCAACCCGGTAGCCGACGCGGGCCGCATCCCGCGTGAGGTCCCCAGGGTTGGGTACCACGCGCGGGTAGGGTGAGCGCCAGGCAGGCCGAAGGCTTGTCGCCTCGGGTTTTCCCCGAGCCGGCAACCCGTTTCGGAGGCTCAAGCTGGGAGGTGGATTCGTGTCCGACGAGACCGGGAGTAGCGCCGGCCGGGGGCGAGGCGGCCAAGGCGGGCGCAGCGCCGCCGACCTCGTGGCGCAGGTGTCCTATCTCGAGGAGGAGGTCGCGCTCCTTCGGCGGCGGCTGACCGAATCGCCCCGGACCCAGCGGGTGCTCGAGGAGCGGCTGGCCGAAGTCCAGCGGGGACTGTCCCAGGCCACCGGCCAGAACGAACGGTTGGTCGCGACCCTTCGTGAGGCCCGCGACCAGATCGTCGCGTTGAAGGAGGAGGTCGACCGGCTGGCTCAGCCGCCCTCCGGATACGGAGTGTTCCTCGGGGCGCGTGAGGACGGCACCGTCGACATCTTTACCGGCGGCCGCAAGCTTCGGGTGAGCGTTTCCCCGGCCCTGGAAGTCGAGCAGCTTCGCAAAGGGCAGGAGGTCATGCTCAACGAAGCGATGAATGTCGTGGAAGCGCTGGAATTCGAACGCCAAGGCGACGTTGTCATGATCAAGGAATTGCTGGACGGCCCCGCCCGGATGCGTGACCGGGCCCTGGTCATCGGCCACACCGACGACGAACGGGTCGTGACTCTGGCTGACTCCCTGATCGGGGAGCCGCTGAAGGCCGGTGACTCGCTGCTGATCGAGCCACGTTCGGGTTTGGCCTACGAACGAATCCCGAAATCCGAGGTCGAGGAACTCGTCCTGGAGGAAGTCCCGGACATCGACTACGGACAGATCGGGGGGCTGCGCGAGCAGATCGAGATGATCCGCGACGCGGTGGAACTGCCCTATCTGCACGCCGAATTGTTCCGCGAACACAAGCTGCGGCCCCCGAAAGGGGTATTGCTCTACGGGCCGCCCGGCTGCGGGAAGACCCTGATCGCCAAGGCGGTTGCCAACTCGCTGGCCAAAAAGGTCGCGGAGGTCACCGGGAAGCCGGACGGTCGGGCCTATTTCCTGAACATCAAGGGTCCCGAGCTGTTGAACAAATACGTCGGGGAGACCGAACGGCACATTCGACTGATCTTCCAACGGGCCAGGGAGAAAGCGTCCGAGGGAACCCCGGTCATCGTCTTCTTCGACGAGATGGATTCGATTTTCCGGACGCGCGGATCGGGTGTCTCCTCAGATGTGGAGACCACGATCGTGCCCCAGTTGCTCAGTGAGATCGACGGCGTCGAGGGGCTGGAAAACGTCATTGTGATCGGGGCCTCCAACCGAGAGGACATGATCGACCCGGCGATCCTGCGGCCGGGCCGGCTGGACGTCAAGATCAAAATTGAGCGGCCGGATGCCGAGTCGGCTGGGGACATCTTCCGGATCTACGTCAACGAGGATCTTCCCCTGCACACCGACGATCTTCGTGAACACCAGGGGGACCGGGCGGCCACGGTGTCGGCGATGATCCAGCGGACCGTGGAGCGCATGTATTCCGAGACCGACGAGAACAGGTTCCTGGAGGTCACCTACGCCAACGGCGACAAGGAGGTGCTGTACTTCAAGGACTTCAACAGCGGCGCGATGATCCAAAACATCGTGGACCGGGCGAAGAAGATGGCCATCAAGGCCTTCCTAGAGGCCGGATCGAACCCGGCCGCGAAGGGCTTGCGCATGCAGCACCTGCTGGCCGCGTGCATCGACGAGTTCAAGGAAAACGAGGACTTGCCGAACACCACGAACCCCGACGACTGGGCCCGCATCTCCGGCAAGAAGGGCGAGCGGATCGTCTACATCCGTACCCTGGTCACCGGCTCGAAGGGCACCGAAGCGGGTCGACACATCGACACGGTTCCGGGCACCGGCCAGTACCTCTAGGGTCCGACCGCCTACGCTTGGAGCCATGAGCGTGCGGCGGGTTGTCGGGATCGAGACCGAATACGGCGTCTCGCAGCCGACGCAGCCCGGCGCCAACCAGATGATGACCTCATCGCTGGTGGTGAACGCCTACGCGGCCGGTTTAGGACTGTCGACGGGCCGGGCCCGCTGGGACTTCGAGGAGGAGAATCCGCTCCGGGACGCCCGCGGATTCGAAATGGACATCGTCCGGGGTGCGATGGACGCCCCGGCGAACGATGAAGACCTTGGCCTGGCCAACGTCATCCTCACCAACGGTGCGCGCCTGTATGTCGATCACGCCCACCCGGAGTACAGCGCCCCCGAAACCACCAACCCGCTGGACGCGGTGTGCTGGGACAAGGCCGGCGAGCGGGTGATGGCCGAGGCCGCTCTGCGCGCGGCGAGCGTCCCGGGCACGGGTGCCCTGCAGCTGTACAAGAACAACACCGACAACAAGGGTGCGTCCTACGGGACGCACGAGAACTACCTGATGAATCGGGCGACTCCGTTCGCCGACATCGTCCGTCACCTGACCCCGTTCCACGTCAGCCGGCAGGTGTTTTGCGGTGCGGGCCGGGTGGGCATCGGCACCGACGGACGCGGCGAAGGCTTCCAGCTGTCACAGCGGGCCGACTTTTTCGAGGTCGAGGTGGGCCTGGAGACGACACTGAAACGGCCGATCATCAACACCCGCGACGAACCGCACGCCGACCCGGAACGCTACCGCCGACTCCATGTGATCATCGGGGATGCCAACCTGTCGGAGGTCGCGACGTATCTGAAGGTCGGCACGACGGCCCTGGTGCTCAGCATGATCGAGGAGGGCTGGTTCCGGGACAACGGCGTGGATCTGGCGATCGATGCCCCGGTGTCGAGCGTTCGGGCCGTTTCGCACGATCCGTCGCTGCGCCATCTGTTGACCCTGCGTGATGGTCGCAAGCTCACCGCCGTGCAACTGCAGATGGAGTTCGGTGAGCAGGCCCGCAAGTTCGTCGAGGACCGGTACGGCAGTGACGCCGATGAGCAGACCATCGACGTGCTCGCTCGCTGGGAATCGGTCCTGTCCCGGCTGGAATCAGATCCGTGGCAACTCGCGAGCGAGCTGGACTGGGTGGCGAAACTGAAAATCTTGGAGGGCTACCGCGAGCGGGAAGGGCTCGGCTGGGACGCCGCCAAGTTGCATCTGGTCGATCTGCAGTACGCCGACGTCCGGCCGGACAAGGGCCTCTACAACCGGCTCGTCGCCCGGGGCGCGATGCAGACTCTGGTGCCCCCGGAGCAGGTGGACGCGGCGGTCACCGAGCCGCCGCTGGACACCCGGGCCTACTTTCGGGGCCGCTGCCTGGCCCAGTACGGCCGGTCCGTGGCGGCCGCCTCGTGGGACAGCGTCATCTTCGATGTTGGCCGCGATGCGCTGCAACGGGTGCCGACCCTGGAGCCGCTGCGCGGCACGAAGGCGCACGTCGGGGCGTTGCTCGACCGCTGTGGCACGGCGAAGGAGCTGGTGGACGCGCTGATGGGGGCGGGATAGCGGAAGCGCCCGGTCCGCAGCGAGCACCTGGCGCGCGGGCAGCTCGTTTCCGCGGTGCCGGCAGACCGGGCGGCTAAGGTCAACCAAGACGAAGGAGGTTGGTGCCATGCCCACTCAGGACGAGGGCGGCCAGAGCCGCGCCACCCGCAAGGCCGCACAGGACGACGAGGTCGTGGACGTCGCCGAGGCCACCAGCGAGGTGAGCGAGCGCAACGCCAAACTGACCGACGACGTTGATGACCTGTTGGACGAAATCGACGACGTCCTGGAGGAAAACGCCGAGGACTTCGTCCGCAGTTACGTGCAAAAGGGCGGTCAGTGACCAGCTCCGCAACAGCATCAGCGAGCAGCAGCTTCATGGACGGAAGGACAGCTACCGCACGTGGATAACCGCCCGGGGCGCCTGGCAGATCACTTCCTCGCGCCCGGTCTGCCCTCCTTCGCGGACTTTTTGTCCGGGGCGGCCCCGGACCTGATGCCCGCTCACCGCAACCGAGAGGTGACCGGGCTTCCCGTGGTCCCGGCCGATGCCGTGCGGCACGGCACCACGATCGTCGCGGTGACCTGTGCCGGCGGCGTCGTCGTTGCCGGTGATCGACGGGCCACGATGGGTAACGTGATCGCCCAGCGTGACATCGAGAAGGTGTTCCCCGCCGACGAGTTCTCGGCCATCGGAATCGCCGGGGCCGCGGGTGTGGCCGTCGAGATGGTGCGCCTGTTCCAGGTCGAGCTCGAGCACTACGAGAAGATCGAGGGCCGGGTGCTGTCGCTCGACGGCAAGGCCAATCGGCTCGCCACCATGATTCGCGGGAATCTCGGGATGGCGCTGCAGGGCCTCGCCGTCGTCCCGTTGTTCGCCGGTTACGACCCTGACCGTCGCGCCGGCCGGATTTTCTCCTACGACGTCACCGGCGGACGTTACGAGGAACACAGCTTCTTCTCGGTCGGCTCCGGCTCGATCTTCGCCCGAGGGGCGCTGAAGAAGCGCTTCACCGACGATGTCAGCCCCGAGGCGGCGGTCCGGCTGGTGGTGGAGGCCCTGTACGACGCTGCCGACGACGATTCGGCCACCGGCGGCCCCGACCTGTCCCGGCGAATCTTTCCGGTGGTGGCCACCATCACCGGGGCCGGGTATCGCCGCCTCCCCGAGCCCGAGGTGGGTGCGGTCGTGGAGAGCGTCGTCGCGGCCCGACTGATCAACCCCGGAGGCTGAGCCGGTGTCCATGCCCTTTTACGCCAGCCCCGAGCAGCTGGTTCGCGATCGATCCGAATACGCCCGCAAGGGCATCGCGCGGGGGCGCAGCGTCGTCGTTTCCAGCTACGACGGCGGCATCCTGTTCGTCGCGGAGAACCCTTCCAGCGCGCTGCACAAGGTCAGCGAAATCTACGACCGGATCGGATTCGCGGCAGTCGGCAAATACAACGAGTTCGAAAACCTGCGCGTGGCCGGGGTCCGTTACGCGGACATGCGCGGCTACGCCTACGACCGCAGGGATGTCAGCGGGCGCGGTTTGGCCAATGCGTTCGCCCAGACCCTCGGTTCAATCTTCATCGAAAACAGCAAGCCCTATGAGATCGAGATCGTGGTGGCCGAAGTCGGGGAGACCGCGGCCGCCGACCAGATTTACCGCCTCACCTACGACGGCACCGTCGGGGACGAGAGCGGATGCGTCGCGATCGGGGGACAGGCCGAAGCGGTGAACGCCAGTCTGCGCGCGGCGCACCGCGAGCAGATGACGCTGCTCGACGCGCTCGGTGCGGCCGTCACGGCCCTCACCGCGGGAGCGACGGGCGCCAACGGGGAGCTGCGCACCCTGACCGCGGACAGCCTGGAGGTTGCCATCCTGGATCGGGCCCGATCTGGGCGCAGCTTCCGGCGGATTGTCGGCGGCGCCCTGGATGAGTTGCTGCCCGCGCCGGCCGCGCCCGAGTAACGCGGGTACCGCCGGGCGGGCCTCCAGCCACGACACCCCTACGCCGATGTTCCTTCCTACGGCCGGCGGTGGGGGAGCGATGGAGATCAGCGAGCAGGAGCAATGCCGGGCGTGCGGCGGCCGGCTCACCCCGGACGCGGCCTGGTGCGGGCAATGTTTCGCCCCGGCGACGGCCG
The DNA here is from genome assembly GCA_035999615.1 of Mycobacteriales bacterium. GTDB lineage: Bacteria > Actinomycetota > Actinomycetes > Mycobacteriales > CAJCIY01 > DASYGP01. The sequence goes on along the minus strand of DASYGP010000118.1, from coordinate 51,105 downwards.
TTTCGACGCCCGTTGGTCGGGCTCAGCCGCTGGGCACCGGAGCCCCGGTCGAGCCGCGGCGCAGCTCACGCTGGCGCGGGACCACGACCACGTTCGGGCCGTGGGTGAAGGTGCCGGTCACAGTGATCGTGTTGCTCGCCGCCTTGTGGGGGCCGGTCACCAGTGTGCTTGACGCGCCGGCGCCGACGCAGGCCTCGAGCCAACCCAGTGCGGCCCTTGCGCAGGTCGCCACCGCGGTGGGAGGGGGCCTGCCGGTCTCCCCCCAAGGTGCCGCGGTCATCGCCAAGGTGAGCGGCGCGGTGAGCAGCGGCGTGCATTCGGTCAGCCTCGCGTCCGCCGTCATGTCCTGGGCGATTCACCTGCTGCTGGCGGGCGTGTTCCTCTATTTCCTGTGGAAGCCCGGCTACCTGACCCGGGCCGTGCCCGGTCGACGCGTCACCGGGACGGCGTTCCGCGCGGGTCCACCATCTCCGGGCCGGTGAGGGCGGTACCGATCGACACAACCGCGAACAGCGCGAAGACGATGAGGTGCACTGCGGTGCAGTACAGGCAGATGCGGCCGATTCTGAACAATTCGGCGTAAACCAGCCACAGTACGAACAGGAGTCCCCCCGCGACGGCGCCCAACCTGGCGGTGCGCAGCACCCGGGACGGGGAGCGCCACGCTGCGGGCAGCAACAGCGCCGGGAGCGTGAGGAAGTAGATCAGGCCGAGCAACGCCACGGGTAGGCCGAGGAAACGCGATTCGGGGCTGGTCGTCACGGAAGCGCAGTTGATCAGGCCCTGGTCCGAGCAGAACAGCTGCACGTGCTGGTTGTAATGCGCCGCGGTCAGGTACGCCGACACCCCCAGTCCGAGCAGCGCCAGCGGCAGCGTGACGCCGGCCAGCCACCAGGGCGCCGACCCGGCGGCCGGCGGGTCGGCCGGCGCGGCCACCGGATCTCGTCCCCGGGACACCGTCAGTGGCTGCTCGACCCGGCGCCGCTCCCAGCCCCGGTGAGCTTGCTGGCGCCGGCCCGCACACCAGCGCTGGCGCAGACATCGGCGGGCGCGTTGCCGGTCAACGCGCACAGACCCGCGGTGATGATGTTGGCCGAGCCGTCGACGGCTTGGGCGACCTGGCTGCCCGGATCGCCGAGCAGACCGACGATCTGGGCGGCGGACAAGCCCTTGAGTAAACCCGGGTCATATTGCGCGCCGCTGAGGCGAAAGACGTTGCCAAAATCGACGAAGGGGATGGGGTGCCCAGACTGCCCTGGGACCACGTCATACGTACCGATCAACGATTGCTGCTGCGCCGTCGGTGTTTGCAGCGGATTCCCTTCGCGGTCCTGCTCCTCCACCGCGTTGAACGACAGCACGCTGCTGGTGAACTTGACCGTCACGAACGACAGCGTGGCCGTGTTCGGGAAGACATCATTGCCTGCCGAAGTCGTGGTCTGCAGCCCGCTGAGTGTCCCGAAACGCGACAGCGCGACGGCAAGCGGCCACCGCTCGGCCGCGCAGTACGGGCAGTAGTTGGCACCCACGTACACGACCAGCGGATGACCCGCTTCGGTCAACGCCGGCCCGTGCATCGGCGTCAACGGATTGTTGGCCGAGCCGGCGCCCACCTGGGCGAAGGTCCCCGCCGGAACCGCCGCCAGCGATGCGGCCAGCGCGGCCGGGGCCGGTGCAGCGGCGGCGGGGGCGTTGGCGGTGGTGGTGGTCGTCAACTTCACGACGACGAGTGCCAGGACGACGGCGATCACCACCACGATGGCCCCGGCGCTGAGCAGCACCCGCCGGCGCCGCTCCGAGCGCTGGGCGCCGGCGCGAACGGCGGCGGCCCGTTCCCGGGTCGTGATGGCCTGCTTGCCAGGTCCCGATCCGTGCGGTGGGGTGTCGGTTTCGCGCGTCATGGCCCTCCCAGTGCGACTGCTACCCGCCTGCCCAGCGTATCGGCCGTCCGGGGTCAGCCCTTATAGGGTGCATCGTGGCTGTTTTCGAGTACCGGCACTATGAGATCGTCAGCGGCGGAATGGCGCTGACCCGCCGCTATTTTCGCGAGGTCAACGAACCCAACATGGCCCGCCACGGCTTCACGCTCCTCGGACCGTGGGAGGTCGTCGCGGGAACCACGAACACGCTCCATTACCTCCTGCAGTGGGCTGATTTCGACGAACGTGAACGCGCCTGGGCCAGCTTCTTCGCCGACCCGGACTACCAGGCGGGGCGGGCCGAGATCATGAAGGACGGCGAGTTGGCCTTGCGCGCCCACGTCCAGTTCTGGCGGCCCATGCCGGATCCGGCCTGACGGGTTCGTCCACCCGGCCCGGGCGACTGCTCGGGTCGCCGCCGAGCCACGGGGCGCGCCGCGGATAATGGCCCTGACGAAGCGGAATGCCCGTACCGTCACCCAAGGTGCGAGGCTGTCGTATCCGAGTGCGTGGGTATCCGGGTGCGTGCGGCGGGATCTCGCGGGAGGGCAGGGGGTGAGCGCTGATGGAGCGGCGGATTTTCGGGCTGGAGAATGAGTACGGCGTGACCTGCACGTTTCGCGGCCAACGCCGGTTGTCCCCCGATGAGGTAGCGCGGTACCTGTTCCGCCGGGTGGTGAGCTGGGGGCGGAGCTCCAACGTCTTCCTGCGCAACGGGGCCCGCCTCTACCTTGATGTCGGATCCCACCCGGAGTACGCCACTCCCGAATGCGACTCGGTCGCCGATCTGATCACCCACGACAAGGCGGGGGAACGCATTCTCGAGGGGCTGCTTCAGGACGCCGAACGGCGGCTGCGCGAGGAAGGCATCGCCGGCGACATATACCTTTTCAAGAACAACACGGATTCGGCCGGAAACTCCTACGGTTGCCATGAGAATTACCTGGTTGGCCGGCACGGCGAGTTTTCCCGGATCGCGGACATCTTGGTTCCGTTCCTGGTGACCCGCCAGCTGATCTGCGGCGCCGGGAAGGTCCTCCAGACCCCCCGGGGAGCCGTCTATTGCGTCAGCCAACGAGCCGAACACATCTGGGAATCGGTCTCCAGTGCCACCACGCGCAGCCGACCCATCATCAACACCCGGGACGAGCCGCACGCCGACGCCGAACGTTTCCGGCGCCTGCATGTAATTGTCGGCGACTCGAACATGAGCGAGACGACGGCCATGCTCAAGGTCGGCAGCACCGATCTGGTGTTGCGAATGATCGAGGCCAACGTCGTATTCCGCGACATGACACTGGAGAACCCGATCCGCGCGATTCGGGAGATCAGTCACGACCCCACCGGCCGCAGAAAGGTGAAGCTCGCCAACGGGCGGGAGGCGAGCGCCCTGGATATGCAACGTGAGTACCTGACCAAGGCGCAGGATTTCATTGATCGCCGAGGCGGCGACGGCACCGTCAAGCAGGTGTTGGACCTGTGGACGCGGACCCTGCGGGCGGTGGAGAGCGGAGATCTCTCGCTGGTCGATCGGGAAATCGACTGGGTCATCAAGCAGCGGCTGATCGAGCGTTACCGCGACAAGCACGACATGTCGATGTCGAACCCCCGCGTCGCGCAGCTGGACCTGGCCTATCACGACATCAACCGTGGCCGAGGCCTGTATTACCTGCTGGAACGCCGCGGGCAGGTGGAGCGCGTCGCTCGCGATATCGAAATCTTCGCCGCCAAGAACATTCCACCGCAAACCACGCGGGCCAGGTTGCGCGGCGAATTCATCAAACGGGCGCAGGAGAAACGGCGCGACTTCACCGTCGACTGGGTCCACCTGAAGCTCAACGATCAGGCCCAGCGCACCGTGTTGTGCAAGGACCCGTTCCGGTCGGTCGACGACCGGGTGGACAAACTGATTGCCTCGATGTGATCCGCCCCCCGGCCGGTAGGTTCGCCGGGTGACCCAGGCCAAGACCGAACGGTTGGTGAACCTCACGCTGGCCCTGATGGCGGCGCCGCGGTTCTTGACCGTCGCGGAGCTGGGACGCCTCGTGCAGGGCTACGAACCGGACGGCACCGACACGGGCGGGGACGCCTTCCGGCGGATGTTCGAGCGCGACAAGGAGGAATTGCGCGAGCTCGGCATCCCGCTGCAGACCGGCCCCGTCGATGCCCTTTGGGCCGACGAGTTGGGTTACCGCATCGCGCGAAGTGACTACGCCCTACCCGAGATCACCTTGGATCCCGATGAGGCCGCCGCGCTCGGACTCGCCGCCCGCCTGTGGTCGAGCGCTGAGCTGGCTGAGGCGACGAGTAGCGCCCTCACCAAACTTTCCGCCGCCGGCATAGAGCCGATCCCGCCGCCGGTGGGTTTGGAGGCCCGGCTCGATGCCAGCGAGCCCTCCTTCGGGGCGCTTTACGACGCGGTCGCGACCCACCGCGAGGTGCGATTCGGCTACCGCCGCCCGGGCGGCGTCGAGGCCGCCCGACGACTGCAGCCGTGGGGGCTGACCAGCTGGCGCGGACGCTGGTATGTCGCAGGGCAGGACCTCGATCGCCAGGCGCCGCGCGTGTTTCGACTGTCCCGAATCACGTCCCCGGTGGCTGGGGTGGGCGCCCCGGGCGCTTACCAACCGCCGGTGGACCTGGATGTGCGGTCGTTGGTGATGGCCGCGGATCCCGACGACCCCCCGGTGACGGGAGTGGCCCGGATTCGGGTGGTGGCCGGCGCCGGCCAGCGGCTTCGCCACGGTGCCACCCAGGTCGGGTCCGACCCCGACCTGCTGGACGTCCCCTTCGCCGACCTCGCCGGCTTCGCGGATCTCATCACCAGCTACGGACCGGATGCGGTCGTGGAGGGACCGCCGCAGCTGCGCTCGCTCGTCGTCGATCGGCTCACTGCGCTGGCCGGAACGTCGTCATGAACAGTGCGGTGCAGCGCCTGCCACGCCTGCTGGCGCTCGTTCCTTGGCTCCGGACCCATCCCGGGGTGAGCATCGACGACGCCGCGGACGCGTTCGCGATCACGCCCCGACAGCTTCGGTCGGACATCGAGCTGCTGTTCTGTTGCGGTTTGCCCGGGGGGTCGCCCGGTGACCTCATTGACATCGACCTTGAGGGTGATCGACTCACCTTGCGTGATCCGCAGACCCTGGACCGGCCGCTGCGGCTGACCACTGATGAGGGCTTGGCCCTGCTGGTCGCGGTTCGGGCGCTGGCGGACGTGCCCGGCCTTTCCGAGCGCGATGCCTTGGTCCGGGTCCAAGGCAAGCTGGAGAGCGCCCTCGGCCGGCCGCAGCCGGCGCAACCGGCGGTGAGCGTTGCGCTGGAAGCGCCTGCCGGACAGGCGATGATCGGGCTTCGGCGAGGTGTGGATGAAGGTCGGCGGCTGCATCTGTCATATCTGGGCGCCGCCCGGGACGAGGTGACCGAACGGGACGTGGATCCGATGCGGCTGCTGCTCAAGGACGGCCACTGGTACCTGGAGGGATGGTGCCACCGGGCCGAAGCCGTTCGGCTGTTCCGGGTGGATCGAATCGAGCAGGTGCGGGTGCTGGACGCGCCGGCCGCGCCCCCTCCTTTCGCGGTGCCGCGTGACCTTGCCGACGGGTTGTTCCAGCCCTCGCCCGACCACGCGCTGATCGAACTCGAGTTGACCGCCGGAGCCGGCTGGGTCGCCGACTATTACCCCTGCGAGTACGCAGATGAGCAGGCGAACGGGGACATGCTGGTGGGATTGCGCACCCCAGATTTCGGCTGGGCCCGTCGCTTGGTGCTTCGCCTCGGCGGCCGCGCGCGGGTGCTGTCCCCCCCTGAGCTGGCGGCTGAGGTCCGCGACTACGCCGGACGGGCCCTCGCTCGCTACGCCGAAGGGGTGGCCGCCGAGGCGGAAAAGATGGCCCGCTGACTAACCCATCCCGGTGCTTCAGATGCCCGTGGATGCGGCCGACACCCCTCGCGACGTCTATTGCGGACGACAACGGAGGTGCCCGACCATGACAACCATCAAGGCGACCTGCCCCAGTTGCGGCGAGGTGGACCTGTCAGCCGAGGATGTGTCGTTGCTGGTCTGCGCCACGGCTCCGCTTTCGCACTATGCGTTCACCTGCCCGTCGTGCCATGACCGGGTGCAGAAGGCAGCGAGCGACCATGTCGTCTCCCTGCTGATCTCCGGTGGAGTGGTGCCGACGACCTGGGACGTGCCCTCCGAGGCTCTCGAGCCGCACACGGGTGACCCGGTCTCCTACGACGATCTGCTGGACTTCGGTCTCTGGTTGGGCATGAGCGACAACTTGGCGGCTCTCGCGGCGCTGCCGGTGGCCCGCTAGCCTGCGCCCATGTGGCTGTGGATCGACCTGGCGATTGCTCTGGTGCCGGTAGCTGTCTTGGCCACGGTGGGGCTGAGCCTGTTCGGACGGATCAAACGGGTCCGCGGCGAGCTGCGTGCAGTCACCGCGCAGGTCCCAAAGATGCGCTCACCAGGACGCCACTCCTAAGTCGATCCGGCGGCCCGCGGTGGCCGGCTTCCCGTAACCTGGCGGCATGACCGAGCCGGTACGGGGGTCCGCCGCCGGGCGTCCCGCTACCCCGGCCGAACGGTATGCGGCGAGCCGCCGCCGGGCCACGCCGCAGCTGCGCGAATTCGCGGCGGGCTACGAGTTCGGCTTGGACCCCTTCCAGCTGGAGGCGTGCGCCGCCCTGGAGGCCGGGGAGGGCGTGCTGGTCGCCGCCCCCACGGGCGCCGGGAAGACGGTGGTGGGCGAGTTCGCCGTCCATCTGGCGCTCGCGACCGGGCGGAAATGCTTCTACACGACACCGATCAAGGCACTGTCCAACCAGAAATACGCCGACCTGGTCGCCCGTCACGGGACACGGAACGTCGGGCTACTCACCGGAGACAGCACGATCCGTGGTGAGGCGCCGGTGGTGGTGATGACCACCGAAGTGCTCCGCAACATGCTGTACGCCGGCTCGGGCACGCTGGCCGGTTTGGGTTTCGTGGTGATGGACGAGGTGCACTATCTGTCGGACCGATTCCGGGGTGCGGTCTGGGAGGAGGTCATCATTCACCTCGACCCGGCCGTGCGGCTGGTGTCACTGTCCGCGACGGTCTCCAACGCCGAGGAGTTTGGCGCCTGGCTGCAAGAGGTGCGGGGCGGCACCCGGGTGGTCGTCGAGGAGCACCGGCCGGTTCCGCTGTGGCAGCACGTGCTGGCCGGGGACCGGCTTCAGGACCTGTATCAGGCCCGCGGAACCGCCGGGCAGGAACTCGTCGTCAACCCTTTCTTGACGCGGCTGGCGCGCGATGAGGCGCGTCATCTCACGCTCGGTCCGCGGTCCACGGCGAAGGTCGCGAACGGCCACGCGGCGGGCGGCTACCGGCGCCCGCGCGGCCTGCTGCGGACCGCCAGCAGGCCGGAGGTGCTGCAACGCTTGGACGCCGACGGCTTGCTGCCGGCCATCACGTTCATCTTCAGCCGGGCCGGCTGCGACGGGGCCGTCCAGCAATGCCTGCGCGCCGGTCTGCGGCTCACCACCGACGAGGAGCGTCGCGCGGTCCGGGCTTTCGTCACCGAACGGACGGCCGATCTACCCGAGGGAGACCTGCAGGTTCTCGGCTACTGGGAATGGCTGGAGGGACTCGAACGCGGACTGGCCGCGCACCACGCGGGGCTGCTGCCGATGTTCAAGCAGGTCGTGGAGGAGCTGTTCAGCAAGGGCTTGGTGAAGGCGGTGTTCGCCACCGAAACGCTGGCCCTCGGCATCAACATGCCGGCCCGCAGCGTCGTCCTGGAACGGCTCACCAAATGGAACGGCGAAACCCACGCCGAAGTGACCGCGGGCGAATACACCCAGCTCACCGGACGCGCCGGCCGGCGCGGGATCGACGTGGAGGGCCACGCCGTCGTGCTGTGGACGGCCGGATTCGATCCGCAACACCTGGCCGGGCTGGCTGGAACCCGCACCTACCCGCTGCGCTCAAGTTTTCGACCGTCGTACAACATGGCCGTGAATCTGGTCGGTCAGGTCGGCCGGCCCGAGGCCCGCCGGCTCTTGGAGCAGTCCTTCGCCCAATTCCAGGCCGACCGGGCGGTGGTGGGATTGGCCCGGCAGGTGATCCGCGCGGAGCAGGCGCTGGCCGGGTACGCCGAGTCCGCGACCTGCCACCGCGGCGACGTCGGCGACTATGACCGGATCCGCCAGGAACTCACCACGCTCGAGGCGGAGCAGGCCCGGGCCGGCGCGGCCGCGCGCAGGGCCGCCGCGGCAGCCGCCCTGGACCGCCTGCTCCCCGGTGATGTCATTGATGTCCCGGCCGGCCGGCGGTCCGGGGTCGCGGTGGTGCTCAGCCCGGGGGAGGCCGGCCCGACGGTGCTCACCGCCGATCGGCAGGTCCGGCTGCTCACCGCCCTGGAGGTGCCGCACGCGGTCCAGCCGCTGGGCCGGGTCCGGTTACCGAAGTCGTTCAACCCGCGCTCGCCGCAATCGCGCCGGGACCTGGTCTCGACGCTTCGAGCGCAGGGCTACCTCGAGCGGGGCGGCGGGGGCGCCCGCCGGCCGCGATCCCAGCCGGCCGGACGGGGCGGCCCCGATCCGCAGGTGACCCGGCTGCGGGCAGCCCTGCGGGCCCATCCGGTGCACGCCTGCGATCAGCGGGCAGAACACCTGCGCTGGCTGGTTCGGGCCGCCGCCCTGGAACGGGAAACGGCGGTGTTGCGGTCCCGGGTCGCCTCCCGTACCGGCAGCGTCGCCCGGACCTTCGACCTGGTCTGCGCCGTGCTCGACGAGCTGCGCTATCTGGAGGGCGATCAGGTGCTGCCCTCCGGTCGGGCCCTGACCCGGGTCTACTCCGAGGCCGATCTGGTCGTGGTGGAATGCCTGCGCCGCGGACTGTGGGAGGACTTGGATCCCGCGGCTCTAGCGGCGGTCTGCTCCGCGCTGGTCTACGAATCGCGGCGCGATGAGCCGCCGACCCAACAGCCGCCCGCCGTCGCCCGCGACGCGCTGGAGGCGACCGCCCGGGTGTGGCGGCAGCTGTCGGACCTGGAAGCCGTGCACCGGCTCGACACGCTGCGCCGCCCCGACCCGGGTTTCGCCTGGGCCGCCTACCAGTGGGCTTCCGGCGCCCCATTGGAACGGGTGCTGACTGGAGCCGACCTGCTGCCCGGGGACTTCGTGCGCAACTGCAAGCAGCTGATCGACCTGCTCGGCCAGTTGGGTGCTGTGCAAGCCAGCTCGGTGGCCGAGGTGGCCCGCCGGGCCGCCGACGCGTTGACCCGCGGCGTCGTCGCCTACGCCTGAGGGCGCGCCGCGCCGTCGACTTGCGCGAGACGCGAACGTCTCGTATAAAGGTTGCATGGCACAAGCAACCTTGGGAGATGTGGCGAGCTCCCGCGCCGGTGCGCATGCCGCCCTCGAGCGCCACCTGCACACCCTGATCCGCAAGGTCACGACCGTCCGGATCTCGCTGCCCGGCGGACGCTCCTTGGAGCGCAGCGCCTATGCGGTGCTGGTTCAGCTCCGGGACTGTGGGCCGCAGCGAGGCAGTGATCTCGCAGCCGGACTGGGCCTGGACCTCTCCACGGTGAGCCGGCAGTGCAGCCACCTGACCGAGGTGGGATACGTGACCAAGACCGCCGACCCCCGCGATGGGCGAGCGCAGCTGATCGCGCTGACGAGCAGCGGTCGCCGGCTGGTCGATCAAGGACGAACCGCCCGCCGGGCGGCCATGTCGGAGCTACTCGGGGCGTGGCCGGCCGAAGACATCGCGGACTTCGCCCGGTTGATCGACCGCTTCAACCAAGACCTGACCCGCGTTCATGACCAACAGACCGGAGAATCTCGATGACCACCACCGCTCCCGCTCCCACCGCCGGGACGGAGCCAGGAACGTTGCTGACGCACCGGCAGGTGATGCTGGTGTTCGCCGGGTTGATGCTCGGCGTGCTGCTAGCCTCCCTCGACCAGACGATCGTCAGTACGGCGTTGCCGTCGATCCTGTCCGACATCGGCGGCGGATCGCATCTGTCGTGGGTCGTCACCGCGTATCTGCTGACCTCGACGGCGAGCACGCCGCTGTACGGCAAGATTTCCGACCTCTACGGGCGCAAGAGCGTGTTCCAGACCGCCATCGTGGTGTTCCTCGTTGGTTCGGCTCTTTGCGGGCTGAGCCAGAACCTGCTGGAACTGGTGCTGTTTCGCGGCATCCAAGGGCTCGGTGCGGGTGGCCTGATCTCCCTGGCGCTGGCCATCGTCGGGGACGTCGTCAGCCCGCGGGAGCGCGGTCGCTACCAGGGCTACTTCGGCGCCGTGTTCGCGGTCTCGTCCGTGGGCGGTCCGCTCATCGGCGGATTCCTCACCGACAGCCTGTCGTGGCGCTGGGTTTTTTATGTCAACCTGCCGATCGGCCTGGTTGCCTTCCTGGTGACCGGCACGGTGCTACGACTCCCGTACGTCCGCCGCAATCACAAGATCGATTTCACCGGATCCGGGGTGCTGATTGCCGGAGTGAGTGCGCTGCTGCTGGTGACGGTGTGGGGCGGGCAGCAATACGCCTGGACGTCCCCCACCATCATCGGTCTGGCGGTGGCTGCGGTCCTGCTGCTTGCGCTGTTCATCTGGGTCGAGCACACCGCGAGTGAGCCCATCCTGCCACTGCACCTGTTCCGGAACGAGGTGTTCCGGGTGTCGGGATTGGTGGTTTTCCTGGTCGGCGCTGCCCTGTTCGGGGTCATCGTCTACCTGCCGGAATACCTGCAGGTCACGCACAACGCGAGCGCCACATCCAGTGGGCTGCAGCTGATCCCGCTGATGGCCGGGGTGCTGACCGCCTCCATCGGGAGCGGCCGGCTGATCAGCCGGCTGGGCCGCTACAAGATGTTCGTGGTGGCCGGGACCGGGCTGTTGACGCTCGGACTGGGGTTGATGACGCAGATCAGCGCCAACACCAACCGGGTGGTGCTCTCCCTGTTCATGGTCGTCGTCGGTCTCGGGATCGGCTGTTGCATGCAGAACCTGACGTTGGCGGTGCAGAACTCGGTCGACTACCGGGACTTGGGGACGGCAACGGCGGCGAACACCTTCTTCCGCTCCCTGGGTGGGGCGATCGGCGTTGCGGTGCTGGGCGCGGTGTTCAGCGCTCAGTTGACCGCCGGGATCGCGAAGGTGGCGCCCCCCGGTGCCAGCCTGAGCGGGTCGGGATTCCAGGTCAGCCGGATTCAGCACCTGCCGGAGCCATTGCACACTGAGGTGCTCAACGCGTTCGCGCACGCCCTCGACGTCGCCTTCATCGTGGCGGTCGGGGTGGCGTTGGTGGCGTTCCTCGGTGCCATGTTGCTCCGCGAAATCCGGCTCGGCACCAGGTCGGGCCTGGAGAGCGCGGCGGCAGCCCAGCGCTTGGAGGCCGCCAACGAGATGCAGCCGGTGGAGCCGATCTGAATCAGGCCGGGACGGCCAGCATGCTGCCGAGCACGCCCCGCTCGACCCGCACCGCCGCCGCGTAGGCGAGGACCTGCGCCTTCGCCCAGGCCGCGTCCCGGCCCAGCTCGGTCGCCAGCAATCCGGCGGCCAGCGGGGCGGAGGGGAGGCCCGCGTTCTGGGCGCGGAGCGAGAGCCGCATGCGCCGGCTGAACACGTCATCGAGGGTGGCGGCCCCCTCATGCCGGGCGGCGTGGACCACCTCGGCCGCGATGTGCGCGGCCGCCGGGGACAGGACCGAGCCCAGGCGCGGATCGCCCGCCACCAGGGACAGCACATCGGCGGCCTGTTCGCCGAGCTGCCCGGTCAACAGTTCGGCCGTCTCGGCGTCCAGGCCGACCGACCCGCACCCGGCCAGGACATCGGCGAACACCTCGTCGAAGGCGCGGCCGGATCCGCCCAGCGGGATCTGCTCGGTGCGGCACCCGGCGCGGCGCCCGTCCCGGCCGACCAGCAGGTCCACGACCTCCGCGGCCATCCGGCGGTAGGTGGTGAGCTTGCCGCCGGTGATCGTGACCAGGCCGGATAGGGGGTCATCGATCAGCGCGTGACGCCGGGAAAGGTCGCTCATGGTCGCCCCGTCGCCGCGCAGTAACGGGCGTACCCCGGCCCAGGCGCCGAGCACGTCGTCCTCGGTGAGCGCAGCGGCAAACACGTCGTTGCCGGCGGCGAGCACGTAGGAGAGGTCCGTCTCGTCGAGGGCCACCGCATCCAGCGGGCCCGGGTAGGCGGTGTCGGTCGTCCCGAGAATGGTCTGGCGGCCCCAGGGGATCGCGAACATCGAACGGCCGTCGCCCTGTTTGCTGGGGAGCAGCACGCTCGCGCCGGTCAGCGGGAGCCGCTCGTGCGGCACCACCACGTGCACGCCCTTGCTGGGTTGCACGGCGTTTCGATGCCGTGGATTGGCCTGCCCCATCAGCGTGTCGACCCAGACCCCGGTGGCGTTGACCACGTGGCGGGCCCGTAGCGGGTACTGCTCCCCGGTCAGGTGATCACGCACCTGCGCGCCGTCGACCTTCCCCCCGGACAGATGCAGGCCGACGACCTCGGTGTACGGCAGGGCCAGGGCGCCGAAGGAACGGGCCGCCTGCACCACCGCCAACACCAGCCGCGCGTCGTCGGTGCCGCAGTCCCCGTAGACGTAGGCATAGGCCAACTCCGACCGGGCCAGCGCGGGAGCCAGCGCGATCGCGGCGGCCGCGTCGATGCGCTCGTGGCGGCGGACGTTGCGAAACCCGGCGAAAACGTCGTAGGTGGTCAGGCCGAGCCCGAGCAGCCGCCGCCGGGCGGTCTCCGGCCACACCGGGTAGACGAAGTCCATCGGCCGGACCAGGTGGGGCGCGAGCCGCATCAGCAGCTGGCGTTCCAGCACACCCTCGCGGACCAGGCCGAACTCATAGCTCTCCAGGTAGCGCAGGCCGCCATGCACCAGCTTGGAGGACTTGCTCGACGTGCCCGCGGCCAGATCGCCCTTGTCCGCGACGGCGACGCTCATCCCGCGGGAGGCCGCGTCCAGGGCCACGCCGGCCCCGGTCGCGCCCATGCCGACAACCAGGACGTCGAGCTCACCGCTGGTGGCGTCGGCGATCTCCGAGCTCCGCTGGGCCAGGCTGAAAGGCCGCACCCGTGGAGGCTACCCGCCGCTGATCGGCCGCTGGAGGGTGGCGAGCGCGCCGAGCAGGCGCTCGACCGGGGAGGACAGGCCCCAGCGATCGACCAGGCTCAGCAGGCGTTCGGGCTGCGTCGGCGCGGCGGGGATCGCCGCGTCCATCGAAGGCAACGGCACGTCGGTGGCGACCCGTACCACCGCTTTCGCGGCGACCAGGTAGTCCCGGGCGTGCAGGAGCTTGGCCGCCGCCGGCACCGCATCGCCCGCGTCCAGGGCGGCGAGGATCTGGTCGACCCCGCCGTACCTGCGCACGAGGGTGGCGGCGGTCTTCTCCCCGACTCCGGCCACCCCGGGCAAGCCATCACTGGGATCCCCACGAAGCAGCGCGAAATCCGCGTACGCCTGCCCGTTCGGGATGCCATAGCGGGCCGCCACCGCGGCATCGTCGTAGGGCCGGCCGCGCTCCACCGTGTAGAGCACCCGGACCCCGGGACGGATCACCTGGAACAGGTCACGATCACCGCTGACGACGTCGACCTCGCCCGCGCTGGCCGCCGCCAGGGTGCCGATCACGTCGTCGGCCTCGAATCCGGGCGCGCCGGCCGTCGCGAAACCCATCGCCCGCAGCACATCCAGAATGATCTCCACCTGCGGCGCCAGGTCATCGGGGGTGTCGGTGCCGGACGCTTGCACCAGCCGATGGGTCTTGTAGGAGGGCACGGCCGCCACCCGAAATGCGGGTCGCCAATCCTCGTCCAGGCAGGCGACCAGACCGCCCGGCTGGTGCTCACGAAGCAGCCGGGCGATGTGGTCGAGAAAGCCGCGGACCGCGTTCACCGGACGCCCGTCCGGACTCACGACCGTCGAGGGCACCCCGTGGTAGGCGCGAAACCACAGGGAAGCCGAGTCCAGCAACATCAACGCTCCGGGCACAGGCAGAGCGTGCCAGACTCGGGCCGCTGCTGCGGTCGTACGCTCGGCAGGTGACCGTCACCAGGATGTTGCCGACCCCGGACGCCGAGGCCCTCCTCGGCCTGACGCGCGAGCTCGCCGCGCGCGAACTTCGCCCGATCGTCGCCGAGCGGGAGGGCCGGGCCGAGTTCCCGCGGGAGGTGTTTCGGACCCTGGGCAAGGCCGGTTTGCTGGGGCTGCCCTACGACGAAGCGTTCGGCGGGGCCGCCCAGCCCTACGAGGTCTACCTGCAGGTCCTGGAAGAACTTTCCTCCGCGTGGCTGGCGGTGGGACTGGGCGTGAGCGTGCACACCCTCGCGTGCTACCCGCTGGCGGCTTTCGGCACCGCCGGGCAGAAGGAGCGCTGGCTGCCCGACATGCTCGGCGGCGAGTTGCTCGGCGCCTACTGCCTGTCCGAACCTGAATCGGGCTCGGATGCCGCGGCCCTCGCGACCCGCGCCGTCCTCGATGGCCCGGCCTACCGGGTGACCGGCGCCAAGGCGTGGGTCACCCACGGCGGGGTCGCCGACTTCTACAACCTCATGGTGCGCACCGGCGAGGCCGGCTCCCGCGGGATCTCCTGCCTGCTGACGCCGGGCGACACCCCCGGGCTCACCGCCCAGCCCCCGGAACGGAAGATGGGCATGCGCTCGTCGCACACCGCGGCGCTGCGGCTGGATGGCGCCCGGGTCGACGCCGACCGGTTGCTGGGCCGGGAGGGGGAGGGCTTCCGGATCGCGCTGGGCGCCCTCGACGGCGGCCGGCTGGGTATCGCCGCCTGCGCGACGGGCCTCGCGCAGGCCGCTCTCGATTACGCGGTGACCTACGCCGGTGAGCGGCGCCAGTTCGGTCAGCCGATCGCCGACTTCCAGGGCATCAGCTTCCTGCTCGCCGATCTGGCGACCGCCGTGCAGGCCGCCCGGCAGCTCTACCTCTACGGCGCGCGACTGCGCGACGCCGGCCGGCCCTACAGCACCGTCGCGGCACAGGCCAAGCTGCTCGCCACGGACACCGCGATGCGGGTGACCATCGATGCCGTGCAGGTCCTCGGCGGCGCGGGCTACGTCGAGGACCATCCGGTGGAGCGTTACCTTCGGGAGGCCAAAGTCCTGCAGATCGTGGAGGGCACCAATCAGGTCCAGCGGCTGGTCATCGGCCGCTCGCTCACTCGTCCGTGACGACACCCCTTGAGTAGCCTCGTGAGGCCGGCTCCGACCCGTAGGGTCGCGGTGTGCTGGAGGACACGGACCGCCGGATCGTCGATCTGCTGACCCAGGACGGGCGCATGTCGTACACCGATCTGGCCCGGGGGACCGGCCTGTCGGTGTCGGCGGTGCATCAGCGGGTTCGCCGCCTGGAGCAGCGCGCCGTCATCCGCGGCTACACCGCCCGGGTCGATCCCGCCGCCATCGGCCTGCCGTTGACCGCGTTCGTCGCGCTCACCCCGATCGACCCGGCCGCCCCGGACGAGGTTCCGGCCCAACTCGCTGACCTCGCCGAGGTCGAGGACTGCCACAGCGTGGCCGGCACCGAAAGCTATCTGCTGATGGTGCGGGTCGCCTCTCCGGTCGCGCTGGAGGGGCTCCTGGCCGAGTTGCGCGCCCGCTGCGGCATGGCCACCCGCACCACTGTGGTGCTGAGCACCCCGTTCGAGGGCCGCCCGACACCGGCGGCGAGCAGCGTCGGGCAGGGATAGGGCTGCCGGCACCCGGCGCAGCGCAGCCCGCGGCGCCGGCGCAGCGGCCGGTGCTGGTCGCGGATCGCCCACAGGCGCAGCGACAGCTCCCGGACCCGCGCGACGGCGTCCTCCAGGCTCGCGGTCAACGCCGGTTCCGGCGCGGCGAGGTGCGCTCGAGTCACCGCCTGCCACCTCCTTCCGCCGTCGGGACCACGTTAGGTCCGCGGCAGCACCGCGTCGTCCCGCCGGCGCTCCCGGCCGGTGGGTGGCCGGTGGACAGACCCCATGCCTGCTGGGGACAACCGGTGCGCCCGGTGGGGACCGGCCGCGGCAGGTCCGGCCCAGCCGGCCGGCCCGATAACCTGCAGGCCGGTCCAAAACGGTGGAGGGCGGGCACGTGAACGGCGGTCAGGCACTGGTCGGGGCCCTTGAGGCGCTCGATGTCCAGGTGGTCTTCGGCCTGCCCGGGGTGCACAACCTCGCCGCGTGGGAGGCCTTGGCGCACAGTCGGATCCGACTGGTGGGGGTGCGGCACGAGCAGGCGGCCGCGTACGCCGCGGATGGGTACGCCCGGTCCACGGGGCGCCTCGGCGTCGCGATCGCGACGACCGGCCCGGGCGCCGCGAACATGCTCGGCGCGGTCGGCGAGGCGTGGGCGTCTCGATCCCCGGTGCTCGCCATCGCCACGGACATCCCGGCCGCCCTGCGCCGGGACGGGGTCTACCGGGGGGTCCTGCACGAGACCACGGACCAGGCGTCGATGTTCGCGGCGGTCACCAAAAAGACGCTGACGGTCAGCAATGCGGAGCAGATCGGTTTACTGACTCTGGCTGCGGGCGAGACGGCGCTGGCCGCGGCCCAACGCCCGGTCTACCTGCAGATCCCCACCGACCTGCTCTCCCAGCAGGTAGCCGAGCCGCCGCTGCGCGAAGGCGTGCTGCGCCGACTCGACGAGCCGCTGGCGGACAACGACATGGCCGGCGCCGCCGAACTACTGGCCGGCGCGCAGCGTCCGCTGATCTGGGTCGGCGGCGGGGCGGTTGCCGCGGGAGCCGCCACGTTGGTGGGCGAGCTAGCCGAACGGCTCGCCGCTCCGGTGATCACGACCTATCAGGCCCGCGGGCTGCTCGGTGCGGATCACCCGATGGCGGTGGGCCTGCCACCGCACCTCCCGGAGTGCGGCGCGCTGTGGGACGAGGCGGACGTGGTCATTGCCGTAGGGAGCGATCTGGACGGCATGATGACGCAGAACTGGTTACAGCCCAGCCCGCCGACGCTGATCACGGTGAACGTCGACGCCGCCGAGGCGAGCAAGGCCTACGCGCCGACGTTCTCGCTGGTAGGAGACGCCGCGTCGACGTTGGCGAGCCTGCTCACGCTGCTGCCCACCGGCCGCGAACTCACCGCAACCAGCCGGGACCTGGAGAAGCGGCGGGCCGCCGCCCGCCACGCGATGATCATCGATCAGCCTGAGGCCATGCGGATGCTCGACCATCTCGGGGAGATCCTTCCCGCCGATGCCACCGTCGTCGCGGATATGTGCATTCCCGGTTACTGGTACGCGGCCCTCGGCCGGGTCGGTGGCCCACGCCGGCTGGCCTACCCGGTCGGCTGGGGGACCCTCGGCTTCGCCTTTCCGGCCAGCTTGGGCACCGCCGCGGCTAAGGCGCTGCACGGCGGCGGTCCAGTGGTCTGCCTCTGCGGCGATGGGGGTTTCCTGTTTGCGGCCGGGGAGCTGGCAACCCTCGCTCAGGAACGGCTGCCCCTCACGATCGTCGTCGTGGACGACGGTGGCTACGGCATGCTCCGCTATGACCAGAAGCATGCCGGCCAGCAGATCTTCGGGGTGGATCTGACGACGCCGGATTTCGGCCGCCTGGCGGAGTCCTTCGGTATTCGCAGTCACACCGTCGACGGTTTCGGCGACAGCTTCGCGGCCGCCCTCGCCGAGCAGGTCGCCGATCCCGGCCCGTCGATGCTGGTGGTCCGGGCACATCTGGATCCGCCGCCCACCACCTCCCCCCGGTGGTATCGCCGGACCCGCTAGCGGCCACACTGATTCATGTTCATTTCCCGGCCGGATGCGAGCCTCGGCGAACAGGAATGGCGGCCATTCCTGATCGGGCAGGGATTCGGACACCTCATTGCCGCCGGTCGGGGTCGGGATGTTCCGGTGGTGAGCCCGACGCAGTATGTGGTAGATGACCAGCACATCCTGCTGCACCTGGCCGCCCCGAACCTCCTTTTCGAAGCGCTGACGGAAAATCCGATGACCGTGCTGTCGGTCGCGGGTGACTGGGCATACATCCCCTCGGCGTGGAAGGCGCTCGCGGACGAGGACCCTGCGCTGGGCATTCCCACCACCTACTACGCGGCGGTTCAGGTGATCGGCCGCGCCGAGGTCATCAGCGATGCGGCCGGAATACTGGAGATCCTGCGCCGCCAACTGGGGGTTTTGCAGCCCGACCTGCCCGTCGTCGATCCCAGCGTGCACACCGCGAAACTGCCTGCCATCAGGGGGATCCGCCTTCCGATCGAGCAGGTGCGAGCCAAGTTCAAATACGGCGGTAACGTCGATGTCGCGCATCGCGCCGCCGTCGGCGAGCTGCTCACCGAGCGAGGACGCCCCGGAGACGCCGCAGCGCGAGAGCACCTTTACCGCCGCATGCCGCCCACGCGGTGAATTCCTGACGCCGGTGCCGGCGCCAGCCTGGGGGTCGTCCGGCCCTGGATCAGGCGCGCTCGACGGGTGTGGCTGTCATGCGTCCCCACTCCGCCCAAGAACCTTCATAGACGCGGGTCCGTTCATGGCCCAGCAGGTAGGTGAGGACGAACCAGGCTGTGCAGGCTCGTCCCCCGATGGTGCAATAGGTGATCACCTCGTCGGTGGCCGCAGGGTCGGCGGGCGCGTAGATCTGGCGTAGTTCGGGCGCCCCGCGGAACGCCCCGTCCTCGTCGATCAGCGACGTGGCCGGCACCAGGACGGCGGAGGGAACGTGGCCGGCCCGACCGCCGGGTTCCATGCCCCCCGACGGCCAGAACTGCTCACCGCGGTACTCGGGTTCGGTTCGGGCATCGACGATGATGCGCCCGGGGTCGTCGATGGCCTGTTGCACCTGCGGTTGCCGGGCGCGGACGCGGTCGTCTTCGGCCGGGAGCGGATACCGCGTGGGGGTGGGGCCGGCCTGCTCGGTGCTCCAGGGGCGGCCCTCACGCTGCCAGGTGGCCCGCGCGGTGTTGAGGATGCGCGCCTGTCGGTGCCCGAACAGTTTCATCAGCCAGAAGCCCATGGCCGGGGCGTAACCGTAGAAAACCACGACGGAGTCTGGGGCAATGCCGGAGCGTTCGACCAGGCCCTCGATCGCGTCCGCGCCGACCAGCCGGTAGTCCCCATCTTTCAGGTCCCGGTAAACGTTCCACAGCACGGCGCCCGGGATGTGTCCGGCATCGTAGGCGGCTGGACTCACATCCACCTCGACCACCCGAACGCCCGGATCGGCCAAGTGCTCCTCAAGCCAGGCCGCATCCACCAGCCCGTCGGATCGGGCGTAAGCCGTGTCGTTCATGGCGCTGCCTCCACGATGCGGATGCGCCCGCTGAGACACCTCGGCGGGCCTGCGCTCACCGCGTCAGTTGAGGTTAACGCCGCCGGACGGTGGGTGACCAACTCTCAGCGGCACCATTCGGGTCGTCCCGACCCAGACCTACGCAAGCCGGAAGTCCGGGTCACCGGCCAGCACGTCGGTGTCCATCTGCGCCTTCTGCAGGTGCCCGGAGTAGTCCCAGTTCATGGACTGCCAGCGGGTGAACTGGTCCAGCACCCACACCCCTGACTGGCGGGCTCCGTTACCCGACTTGCCGTTTCCGCCGAACGGGAGGTGGGCTTCCGCGCCGGAGGTGGAGTTGTTGACGCTCAGCATGCCGGCACTGACCGCGGCCCGGAACCGGAATACCGCCTTCGGGTCATTCGTGTAGATCGCGGCGGAGAGCCCGTACCCGTGACCGTTGGCGAGATCCACCATCTGCTCCCAATCCGTCCAGCGAGCCACCCCGACCAGCGGACCGAAGGTTTCCAGGCCATACAGGGCATCCTCTCGGCGCACCCCGCTCACCACGGTGGGATGCATGAAGACGCCCGCCTCGGGGTCGCCGACGAAGCCTGCGCGCGGATTCGCGGTGGAAATGCGGCCGGTCGGGCCGTGCACGGTGTGATGCGGCTCGATGAGCTTGTCCAGCAGTTGCGCGAAATGCTCCGCGAATCGCTCGGAGAGCATCGGCCCGTACAACACGTCTTGCCGTGGATCGCCCACGCGCGCGGCGCCGACCGCGGCGAGATAACGCTCGAGAAACTCGTCGTGGATGCTGTCGTGCACGAGGATGGTGCCCAGCGAAGTGCAGCGTTGCCCGGCGGTGCCGAATCCGGAGAACAAGGCGCCTTCCACGGCCAATTCGAGGTCCGCGTCGGGCATGACTACCAAGGGGTTCTTGCCACCCAGCTCCAGGCACGGTTGCTGTAGGTGGCGGCCACACAAGGCCCCGATTTCGCGACCGACCTCACTGGAACCGGTGAAACCGACCTTATCGACCAGCCCACTGTCCAACGCCTGCGTGAGCCCGTCGAAGGTGGTGGCGCCGTCGGCCTGGACCACTTGCAGAACGCCCTTGGGGAGGCCTGCGGCCAGGAAGATACGGGCCAGGGCGTCACCGAGGGCGGCGGCATAATCGGCCGGCTTCCAGACAACGGCGTTGCCGGTCAGCAGCGCGGGGACCAGGTACCACGACGGCACCGCCACCGGGAAATTCCCCGCGGTGATGATGGCCGCGACCCCGACCGGAACGCGGAAGGTGAACAGCTGCTTGTCGCGCATTTCGCTGGGCACGGTCTGGCCGTACAGCCGCCGACCCTCGCCGAGGAAGAAGTCGCAGGTGTCAATGATTTCCTGCACCTCGCCCAACGCTTCCGCGTAAGGCTTCCCGACTTCCTCGGTCACCAGCGCGGCCAGCGCGGACTTGTTGGCCTCCACCAGCCGCCCGACCGCGGCGATGACCCGGCCGCGGACGGGCGCCGGCACCTCGGCCCAGCTGCGCTGCGCCGCGCGCGCGCGCCGGCAGGCCTCCACGAACAGGGCGGCATCGGCGAGGTGCACCTCCGCCACCACTTCATCCAGCCGGGCTGGGTTGCTGGAACGAATTACCGAGGTGGGGGCGCCCAGGACAGGTTCCCCGTCGAGCAGGCTGGCGACGGTATGCACGTGAAGAGCCTTTCGTAACAGATGTTTATGGCTGGCTGGCTGGCTGGCTGGGCTTGCTGGCGGTGCTGGCGGATCGCCTTTAGACCGTGCGCGCCAAGACGGCGTCGAGTTTGGCAATCGCGAGGTCCAACTCGCTATCACTGACGCACAGCATCGGCCGCCAACGGATCGCATCGGTCCCGCAGCCCAGCAGCAGCAGCGATTCCTCATCCCGGCAGCGGGCCAGCACGTCATCGCGCACCGACCCGGACGGCAAACTGAGCGCACACATCAGCCCACGACCGCGGACGTTGGTGACCAACGCCGGGTACTTGCGGGCCAGTGCCTGCAGGCAGGCGTGCAGATGCTCCCCGGCGCGGGCCGCGTGCGCAATCAGATCATCGGCTTCGATCACCTCGAGGATGCGCCGAGCGCGGACCATGTCGGTGAGATTGCCACCCCAGGTGGAATTGAGCCGGCTGGAAACGACGAAGACATTGTCGGGCACCTCGTCGACGCGGCGTCCGGCCATGATCCCGCATACCTGCAGCTTCTTGCCGAACGCGACGATGTCAGGTCGCACGCCCAGTTGCTGATACGCCCACGCCGTGCCGGTCAGTCCACAGCCGGACTGCACCTCGTCGAGCACGAACAACGCGTCGAATTCCTCGCACAACTGCTGCATCGCGACCAGGAACTCGGGACGCAGATGGTTATCGCCGCCCTCACCCTGGATCGGCTCGCACAGGAAGCAGGCGATGTCATGGGGATTGGCCTCGAACGCGGCCCGGGCCTGCGCCAAGGCGTGCGCCTCGGCCGCCGCGTTCTCGGCGGCGAAATCAGCCAGCGGGAAGCGGGCCGCGGGACTATCGATGCGGGGCCAGTCGAATTTCGGGAAGCGCGCGGTTTTGATGTCCTCGGTGTTGGTCAGCGACAGCGTGTAGCCGGTGCGGCCGTGGAAAGCCTTCGTCAGGTGCAGCACCTTTGTCCCGAGCTCCGGGGAGCGGCCGGCCGCCTCGTTGCGGCGGGACTTCCAGTCGAATGCCACCTTCAGGGCGTTCTCGACGGCCAGGGCGCCGCCCTCGATGAAGAACAGGTGCGGCAGCTCCGGGTCGCCGAGCACCCGCGAGAACGTATCGGCGAAGCGTGCCAACTCCACGGTGTAGACGTCGGAATTGGACACCTTCGACAGGGCGACCGTACCGAGCGTGTCCCGGAATTCGGAGTCGCCCACGAGCTTGGGGTGGTTCATGCCCAACGCGCTCGAGGCGAAGAAGGTGAACATGTCCAGCCACCGCTTGCCGCTGCGCGCATCGACGAGCCAGACCCCCTCGCTGCGGGACAGGTCCAGCACCAGGTCGAACCCGTCCACCAGCAGGTGCCGGGACAGGGCCGGCAGCACCTCGTCGGGGGACAGGCCTGCGGCGGGGAGCGCGGCGGCGAGGGTACTGGTGGACACGGTTCCTCCTGAGTGGGGCGGGGGGCAGGTCTCCAGGATAGGGGAAGATTTCCGGCCTTGATGGCCATCCACCGGATAATTTCCGGTGCTGACCGTAGGGTCAGGCCGCGGTTGGGGCGGGAGCCGTTCCCGCGGTCCGGCGCGTCGCGCCGGGACACGCCGGGTTTGGCGCTCCTGCGGGGCGCTCGCTTCCCCCCTCTGACCTGCGACGCTCGGGGAAGGGGCAGGTCGCGGGGGGATTGACAGCGGCCCGTCCCGCGCCGTTAACCTCCGTGCCGTCTCACCTTCAGATCGGCGAGGGATGATCTTCGTCGGGTGTTCCGGGCCAGCTCCAGGCCCGGCTCGCGTCCCGGCGGGTCCGTCTTACAGTCGATGCCCTGGCGGGGGATGCGATCCGGGTGGGGACCCGGGCGGCCAGTAGACAACGGCACCGCGCCGGCACCCGGCCGGTGCGGTGCCGGTCCGAAGGACGTCCGGGTCCCTCCGCACCGTTCATCGGCCCGTGATGTCGGTGGTGGACACTGACCGGGTGAGGTTCGCGGGCAGTCCGATCCACGTCGAGGCGGCCGCAGCCGCGGCGTCGCCGGACCTCGCCGGCCCGGCAGTCACCCCTGTCGGCCACGTTCACGGCACCTCCCGGGCGCGACGGCGTTTTCCTCCTCGTGCGGTGGGACGTCGCGCCCTGGGACGGCCCCATCTCGGGTCGCTGGCGGCCGTCGGCGGCGCGCTGGCCGCGGGTGCGCTGCAGCTCGCCGCGACCCCGCCGGCCGGGCTGTGGCCGTGCGCGCCGTTGGCGGTGGCACTGCTGGCCGCCGTGGTCAACACCGGGGCGAACCGTCACCGGCGACCACTGCTACGGGCGTACGGGCTCGCGGTGCTGACCGGGGGGGCCTACCTGCTGCCGCTGTTGGCATGGACCCGAACTCCTGGCGTCGCCGCGTGGCTGATCTTGGCCACCATGGAAACCCTGTTCTATGCGCTGATCGGCCCAGCCTTGCTGCTGGCCGGCCGCCTGCCGGGGCCGCAGCTCGTCGTCGGCGGGGCAGGCGCCTGGGTGCTGGGGGAGTGGCTGCGGGACACCTTCCCGTTCGGCGGGTTTCCGTGGGCGCGGTTGGCGTTCACCCAATCCGACTCTCCGTACACCGGGCTGGCTGCCCTCGGCGGTGCCCCGCTGGTATCGGCGGTCGTCGCGGCCAGCGGGCTGAGCGTCTTCGTGGGTTGGCGGGTTGCCCGCCGAGCCGGCGTCGGTTGGCGGCCGCTCGTTTCCGCTGGGATCGCCGGAGGACTGCTCGTCGCCGGGCTGGCGGTGCCCCGCCACGCCGGCGGAGTACGAGCTCTGCAGGTCGCCCTGGTGCAGGGCAACGTGCCCCGCGCCGGCCTCGGCGCGTTCTCCCAGAAGAGCCAGGTGCTGCGCAACCACGTGCGGCGCACCATGGACCTGGCGGCCGCGATCCGGCGGGGCCAGGTGCCGCGACCGGACGTGGTCCTGTGGCCGGAGAACTCCAGCGACATCGACCCGCTCCACGATCCCGCCGCGGCCGATCTGATCACCGTGGCTGCCGCGGCGGTCGGCGCGCCGGTCCTGGTCGGTGCCGTGCTCGATGGTCCGCGGCCGGGGACTGTCCTCAACGCCGGGTTGCTCTGGGGGAGCCAGGGATACGCCGGCCAGATCTACATCAAGCAACATCCGGTCCCGTTCGGGGAGTACTTACCCTTCCGCGGCGCTGTGACTGACGTGTTCCCCCGGGCCGGGGCCTTGATCCCGAATGACTTCCTCCCCGGCCGGGGAAGCGGACTCTTCCGGGTCGCGCACACCGAGCTGGGGGATGTCATCTGTTTCGAGGTCGCCTATGACGGGATCGTGCGGGATACGGTCCGGGCCGGGGCGCAGATCCTGGTCGTGCAGACCAATAACGCCACGTTCGGTCGAGGCGGGGAGACCTGGCAGCAATTGGCGATGGCACGACTACGCGCGGTCGAGCACGACCGGGCCGTCCTGCAGGTCGCCACCAGCGGGGTCTCCGCGGTGATCCAACCCGATGGTCACGTGACGCAGCGCACCGCGCTGTTCACCGCCGACGTATTGTCCGCCCGCGTCCCGCTGCGCAGCGACCTGACCCTGGCCGACCGGCTGCAGGACTGGCCGGAGCGGGTGCTGATGGCGGTCGGCCTGGCCGCCCTGCTCGTGGGTGGCGTTCGCTATCGGGCAGGCAGGATGCAGCGCAAGGGAGCGCAGTCGTGAACCGCATTTTGGTGTGCATTCCGACCTACGACGAGCGAGGCACGCTGCCGGACACGGTGGCCAGGTTGCGTGCGGCGGTCCCCGCGGCGGACCTGCTGATACTGGACGACGCCAGCCCGGACGGGACGGGCGACATCGCGGACACCCTGGCCGCCACCGACGCGCAGATCCACGTCGCCCACCGGCCCGGGAAGGCCGGCCTCGGCGCGGCCTATGTCGACGGCTTCACCTGGGGGCTGGGTCGCGGCTATGACGTACTCGTCGAGATGGATGCCGATGGCAGCCATCAACCCGAGGAGCTGCCGCGGTTGTTGTCGGCGCTGCGGGGCGCCGACGTCGTGCTCGGGAGCAGGTGGGTCACCGGGGGACAGGTACGCAACTGGCCGGCTTCCCGGCTGCTGCTCTCGCGTGGGGGGAATGCCTACACCAGGCTGGCCCTGGGCATCCCGATCGCGGACGCCACAGGGGGCTTCCGGGCCTACCGCGCGGATGTGCTCCGGGCCCTGCCGCTGGCCGGGGTGTCCTCCCAGGGCTATTGCTTTCAGGTGGATCTGCTCTACCAGGCGCTCCGCGCCGGCTTCCGGGTGGTCGAGGTGCCGATCACCTTCGTGGAGCGGTCGGTGGGCTATTCCAAGATGAATCGGGCCATCGTGATCGAGGCCCTGTGGCGAGTGACCCGCTGGGGCGTGACCGCCCGGCTTCCGGGCGGCGGGCCGAGGCTCGCACCAGGCCCGATCACCGTCCCGCCGCCGGCTGCGCCGGCGGCGACCCTCCCCGACGCCCCGCCTGCTCCGACTCGCGACGCCCCGCCCACGCCGAGGCATTGACGTGTTGTTCCTGCTGCTGTTGCTGGTGCCGATAGCGGAGATCTACGTGATCGTGCAGGTAGCGCATGTGCTTCACGTGCTGCCCACGTTGCTGCTGCTGATCGCGTTCAGCGCGGGCGGTGCGCTGTTGGTGCGACGGGAGGGGCTGCGCGCGTGGCGCCGGCTGACGGGGGCGCTGAACGCCGGGCGGGTGCCCACCCGAGAGGCGGCCGACGGGGCCATCGTCCTTTTGGGAGGGGCGCTGCTGGTCACTCCGGGGTTCCTCACCGACGCGGCCGGGCTGTTGCTGATACTGCCCGGCACGCGCGGCCTGGCGCGCCGGGCGTTGACGCGGTCGCTGCAGCGGCGCGCCGGCCGAGGCCGCCCCCCGCTGTGGATGCGCCGCCATCGCGGCCCGCTCGGCAACGATCCGGGCCCCGCACGGCGGGGTCCGGATCGGTCGGTGGATGGCCGGGTGATCGACGGCGAGGTCGTGCGCGATCCGCCGCCGGACTGAGCCCTACGCCGAGCGACGGCCCTGCGGGGCACCGCCATGGCCGCGCAACTCGGCCAGGCGCTCGTCGAGGAGCACCTGAAGTTCCGCCGTGGTCCGACGTTCCATCAGCATGTCCCAGTGGGTACGCGCCGGCTTGATCTTCTTCGGCTCGGGGCGGGCCGCGTTCACCGCGAGCGCGGAGCGGCCGCACTGCGGGCACTCCCACGTCGCCGGCAGGTCCGCTTCCTCGGCGAACACGCGGCTGAAATGGTGCCCGGTGGGGCAGTCGAACGCGATCCGGCGGCGGGCAGCGGGTTCCTGTGAACGTTCGTTCTCGTAGGACACCGACCCGAGCCGGCTACCACGAAGCACTCGCTCGGCCATGGGAACCTCCTGCTATCGGTTGCTACCTACTCCAACGCGGTCCGGCTGCCGCCGGGTTGCATCGTGTAGGTTGACGTCTTCGGCTGATTTGGTGTTCGTGCTGAGCAACGAACGGGATGGGTTCGAGATTCCCGCGTTACCGACGTGTAACCCGACTCGGGCCTCCCAATCGGCCGTTCATCCGCGCAACCCGGCCGCCCGGCGGCCGCGGAGCGCTAGGGTGCGGTCCGTGCCCGCTGCGCGCATCGTGCGTTCTCCTGCCGTTCTTGGCTCCGCGCTGGCTGCGGCCCGGGTGGGTTTTGGGCTGGTAATGGTGATTCGCCCTCGTTGGGTGCCGCGCCTGTTCGGCGTCGACCGGGGAACGGCGACGCGCACGGCTTGGTTGCCGCGCATGCTGGGGGGCCGCGAAATTGCCCTGGGATTGGGCGCCCTGGCGGCCGTGCGGGACGAACGGGTGAGCCCGGGCTGGGGGAGCGCCCGCGCGTGGCTGCTCGCCGGTGCCCTCACCGACGCCACCGATCTGGTGGCGATGCGCGCCGGGATCCGAGACGGGAGCCTGCCCCGGATCGTCGGCGGATTGGCCGCCCTCGCCTCGGCATCGGCCGTCGCCGCCGGCATCGCTGCCTCGGTGGCCCGTCCGCGCAGCCACTGAGCCAAATGGGGGACCCCAAACTCCCAGGTTGCTCCGGTACGGTCACCGGGTGCTCACCCGCGCGCTGACCCGCGTTCGCATTCCAATCGTGCGCCAGCCGCTGTGGTGGCTCGAGGTGAGCCTCGCCGCCCTGGCGTACTGGGCGTACGCAGCGGTGCGGGATGCACACGGCGCCAGCAGCGCCAGCGTCGAGCAACTTGCCTTCCAGCACGGCCGCGACGTCCAGCACCTCGAACGCTTGCTCGGTGTCAACGTGGAGCTGCCCCTGCAACACGCCCTGCTGCACGCCCCCTGGATGCTGCGGCTGCTGGGCGGCTTCTACGGCAGCGCGCACTTTGTGGTGACCTTCGGGGTGCTCGGTTACCTGCTGATCTATCGGCGCCAGGACTACGCCCGGTGGCGCACCTGCCTGCTGGTGACCACCGGGGTGGCCGTGGCCCTGTTCGCGCTGTTCCCCACCGCACCTCCGCGGTTGATCCCGGACGATGGCGTCCAGGACACACTCACCACGGTCGGCGGCCTCTGGTCCTACAACGACGGCGTCCTGGAGCACATCACCGACCCGTTCGCGGCCATGCCCTCGCTGCACCTGGCCTGGTCCTGCTGGGTAGCCGCCGCGCTGGCCAGCACCGTGGGGGCCAGTTGGCGGACCTGGCGGCGCTGGCTGTTCGCGCTCTACCCGGCTGCCGTCACCGTGACGGTCATCGCTACCGGGGCGCACTGGGTGCTGGACACGCTGGCCGGCGGAGCGTTGCTGGCCGCTGTCTGTTTGCTTGATCATTTGATTCGGCCGGCGCGCCGCAGCTCCGGTCTGCATGTGTTGGCCCCGGCGCCGCTGACGGCGCTGCCCGACTTTCCGGTGCTGGGTCGGGCCGGGAAGCCGACGTTCCCGGCCCAGGACGCGTACGCGGATTGACGGTGGCCGACCGCTCTCCTCCCCAACTCCGATTCGCCGATAATGTACATTATGTCATTCTACCGAATCAGGGACGCCCAGCGGCGTCTGCCGGCCCCCGGCGCTGATCACGGTGGGTGAGCCGGCCGGTCCCCCGGCAGCCCCGGCGCGATCGCTCGCCGTCCTCGACATTGATGGGGTGCTCGCCGACGTACGACACCGACTGCATCACCTGGCCACCCGGCCGAAGGACTGGACCGGCTTTTTCACCGCCGCCGCCGATGACCCGCTCCTGCCGGGGGGCGCGGAGCTGGCGCATCAGCTCGCCGCCGAGCACGAGGTCCTCTACCTGACCGGCCGGCCCGAACGCATCCGGGAGCTGACTGGCCGCTGGCTCGCGGACCAGCAGCTGCCGCCCGGCCGGCTGTTGATGCGCCCCGACGGCGATCATCGCCCGGCGCGCCTGTTCAAGCGCGAGCGCCTCCGGACGCTGGCGAACGAGCGCACGATCGCCAGCGTGGTCGACGACGACCCGCAGGTCGTGGAGCTGCTGCGGGCCGCCGGGATCCCGGTCCGGCTCGCCGACGAGCTGCCCTACGCCGAGCCGTTGGCCCGCGCGCAGGAGCGGGACGGGCGTACCTGAGCGTGCGTCGTATCCATCCGGGATCTGCTGGATGGGCGAGGACCGGGGCCGGCCCGGTGTCATTTGGCGTATCCACAACAGCCCGGAAGAACCATCCGGTCCCGGCCCGCGGCGCGACGATGCACCAACAGGTCAGTGCCCGTTCCGCGGGCTTGCGCTACCCAGCTGGGGGTCCCACGATGTGCCGCCATCACCCGCCCTGTCCCAGCGCCGAGGCGGTCGATCACGATGCCGCCAAGATCGTCTCCGATCATTCCGAGCAGGGCTGGCGGCTGCTGTGCAACGGCGTGATCTGCTTCGACGACACCGGGGAAATCCTGCCCGACGGGCATATCGCCGGTCCGCACGGAAGGTGCCAGCCCCGGCGGCACGCCGCCTGAGCGCGGGGCGCGCTACCCCTCGTAGGCCGACAGCGGTGGGCACGAACAGACCAGGTTGCGATCCCCGTAGGCGCCGTCGATGCGCCGCACCGGCGGCCAGTACTTGGCCTGGCTCTGGCCGGCGGCCGGGAAGGCCGCGACCCGACGGCTGTAGGGATACGGCCAGTCCCCCGCGAGCATGGCCGCGGTGTGGGGCGAGTTCGCGAGCGGATTGTCCCGGCGGTCCCACTCGCCGCTTTCCACCAACTCGATCTCGGACCGGATGGCGATCATCGCCGCGCAGAAGCGGTCCAGTTCCGCGAGGTCCTCGCTCTCGGTCGGTTCGACCATCAGGGTGCCGGCGACTGGGAAGCTCATGGTCGGCGCGTGGAAGCCGTAGTCCATCAGCCGCTTGGCGACATCCTCGACGCTGACGCCGGTCTGCCGGGTCAACGCGCGCAGATCGATGATGCACTCGTGGGCCACCAGCCCGTTGCGTCCGGTGTACAGCACCGGGTAGTGCGGGGCGAGCCGGCGGGCCACATAATTCGCCGCGAGGATCGCGGTCTCGGTGGCCCGGCGCAGGCCGGACGGGCCCATCAGCCGGACGTAGGCCCAGGAGATCGGCAGGATCCCGGCGCTGCCGAACGGTGCGGCCGAGACCGGCCCGACACCGCCCTCGGCGGCCAGCCCCGGCTGCGGGCAGTGCACCGGATGGTTCGGTAGGAAGGCCGCCAGGTGCGCCCGGACAGCCACCGGCCCGACCCCCGGCCCTCCCCCGCCGTGCGGGATGCAGAAGGTCTTGTGCAGGTTCAGGTGACTCACGTCCGCCCCGAACCGGCCCGGGCGGGCCAGCCCGACCAGCGCGTTGAGGTTGGCCCCGTCGACGTAGACCTGACCACCGGCGTCGTGTACCACCGCGCAGATGTCGGTGATCGCCGCCTCGAACACGCCGTGGGTGCTCGGGTAGGTGACCATCAAGGCGGCCAGCCGGTCACCGTTGGCCGTGATCTTGGCGTGCAGGTCGTCGAGGTCCACATTGCCGCGCTCATCGCAGCCGACCACGACGACGCGCATCCCCGCCATCACCGCGCTGGCCGCGTTCGTGCCGTGCGCGCTGGACGGAATCAGGCAGACGTCGCGTTGCCCCGCTCCCCTGCTGCGGTGATAGGCCCGGATGGCGAGAAGCCCCGCGAACTCCCCCTGCGAGCCGGCATTGGGCTGCAAACTCACCGCGTCGTAGCCGGTGATCAGACACAGCCAGGACTCCAGGTCCCGGATCAAGCTGACATAACCTTCGGCCTGCTGCAGCGGCGCGAACGGATGCACCTGGGCGAAGCCGGCCAAGCTGATCGGCTCCATCTCGCTGGTCGCATTCAGCTTCATCGTGCAGGAGCCGAGCGGGATCATCCCCCGGTCGAGGGCGAAGTCCCGATCGGCCAGCCGGCGCAGGTAGCGCATCATCGCCGTCTCGCTGCGGTGCCCATGAAACACCTGATGGGTGAGATAGCTGGACGACCGGCGCAGCCCGTCGGGCAGCGCCGGCGCTACCGACGCGTCCAGTGCGGCCAGGTCCGCGTCCACCCCGAACGCCTTCCAGATCGCCCGCAGGTGCGCCGGCGTGGTCGTCTCGTCGGCGCTGATCTGGACCAGATCCTCCGCCGCCGGCCAGATGTTGATGCCCGCGTCCCGCGCCGCGTCCACGACTGCCCCGACCCGGCCCGGAATTCGGGCCGACACCGTGTCGAAGAACGCGTCGTGCACGATCTCGACACCCCCCTCGCGCAGCCCGGCGGCGAGCAGCGCGGCGTACCGATGGGCCCGGCCGGCGATGCGGGCCAGCCCCTCCGGCCCGTGCCAGACCGCGTACATGCTGGCCATGACCGCGAGCAGGACCTGCGCCGTGCAGATGTTGCTGGTCGCCTTCTCGCGCCGAATGTGCTGTTCGCGGGTCTGCAGCGCCAGCCGGTACGCCGGGGCCCCGTCGGCGTCGACGCTGACGCCGACCAACCGGCCGGGCAACGACCGTTCCAGGCCGGCGCGCACCGCGAGCCAGCCCGCATGCGGGCCACCAAAGCCCATCGGCACGCCGAAGCGCTGCGCCGAGCCGATGGCGATGTCCGCGCCCAACTCGCCCGGCGGGGTGAGCAGGGTCAGGGCAAGCAGATCGGTGGCGACGGTCACGACGATGCCGCGGTCCCGGGCCGCACCGATGCACGAGCCGATGTCCGCGACCTGCCCGTCGCTACCTGGATAGCTAACAAGCAGACCAAATGTCTCTAGTTCAGGTAGAGGCTCACTCAGGTCGTGCAGGCGGATGGTCAGGTTGAGCGGGGCTGCGCGCGTGTGCAGGACGGCCAGGGTCTGCGGATGAGTGTTCCGATCGACGACGAACACCGCGTCCTGGGCGGCGCGGCTGTGCCGACGGGAGAGCGTCATCGCCTCGGCGGCCGCGGTGGCCTCGTCGAGCAGGCTGGCACCCGCCGTGGTCAATCCGGTCAGGTCAGTGACCATCGTCTGAAAGTTGAGCAGCGCCTCCAACCGCCCCTGGCTGATCTCGGGTTGGTAGGGCGTGTACGCGGTGTACCAGGCGGGGTTCTCCAGGACCTGGCGCCGGATCACCGGCGGTGTCCGGGTCCCGTAATAGCCCAACCCGATCATCGAGGTGAGCACCTGGTTCCGGGCCGCCAGCGCGTGCAGTTCGGCCGCGACGGTGGCCTCGTCGGCGGCCGCCGGCAGCGGCAACGCGGCCAGGTCGCGGATGCTGTCCGGCACCGCCTCCAGGACGAGTTCGTCCAGGGACGCGTACCCGACCACGGCCAGCATCTTGGCGATCGCATCGTCGTCCGGCCCGATGTGCCGAGTGTCGAACGCCGGGTCAGCGAGCAGGTCGAGCGGAGCGGGGGGCTGCTGCGGAGCACTCACGAAGGGCCCTTCGACGTGGACGTCCGGCGTCGGCGGTTGCCGACCGGCGGGCTCCCCTCTGTCGTGGCACCTGAGAGCTTCGCAGGCCGGCGTTGGCGCACCCTCGTGCGCTGCGCACCTGCTTGCACCTTCGGTGGGGTCCGGCTCACGCCGTCGACCCGCTTTCCAGAGCTGCCTCGCCCGTACGGTCCTGAGCCTGAGAGATTCCGGGGAGGATTGCTCCTTCGGCGTCCGGACGCGCACCGCGGCGGTTCGGACTCTCCCGTATGGGGTCTTCGGTCGCCCTCATCGTAGGCGCTCCGCGGACCGGACGGCTCCGGCCCGGTCAGGCCGTGTCGCGACGGCTGCGCCGGGCAGCGAGCTCGTCGTGGGCGCTGTCGCCGCCGGCATCGGCCCGCTCGCTGGGCAGGTGGGCGAGTTGGCCCTCCATCTCGCGCACCACCCGACCCACCGCGATGCCGAAGACCGCCTGACCGCCGGCCAGCAGGTCGATGATCTCGTCCTGGCTGGTGCACTCGTAGACCGTGGCGCCGTCGGACAGCAAGGTGATTTGCGCGAGGTCGTCCACGCCCCGGGCGCGCAGCAACTCCACCGCGACCCGAATGTTGTGCAGCGAGACCCCGGTATCCAGTAGCCGCTTGACGACCTTGAGCACCAACACGTCGCGGAACGAGTAGAGCCGCTGGCTGCCGGAGCCCTTCGCGCCCCGCACGGATGGGGTGACCAGGCCGGTCCGGGCCCAGTAGTCCAGCTGCCGGTAGGTGATCCCGGCCGCCGATCCGGCGATCGGCCCGCGGTACCCCACGTCATCGGAGAGCACCGGCCGCTCGTCGCCGAACAGCACCGTCTGGCGGGCTGGACTGGTGTTCAGCGGTGGCGTCCCGAGGGATGGCGTGGTCTGTACAGGGGTCCGGGGACCGCCGATCGCGTTGTCCATCACCTCTCCTGTCCGATCCCACCGAAGTGATGTCGCGGCACCGGCGACATCCCCGTGGGGACTGCCAGAAGGTAACCACCCGCGAAAGGCGCGGCAAGCACGGTGCTGCGGTGTGTCCTAACCTTCAACGTTTACTGAAGACTTAATCCGCGGCCCTGCGGATCAGGAGCCGGTGTCGAAGTCTTCCGGCGAGATGGTGTCGAGGAACTCGCGGAAGCGTTCCACCTCGTTCTCCTGCTCGTCCGGCACGATGATGCCGGCACGGTCAAGCACCTCATCGGCGACGAACACCTGGCTACCGACGCGCATCGCCAGCGCGATGGCATCGGAGGGACGCGCGCTGACCTCCACGCCGCCGTCGAAGACCAAGGTGGCGTAGTAGATGCCGTCCTGGACATCGGTGATCAGGACATGCTGCAGCGGGCGCTCAAGTGCCGCCAGCACGTCCCGGAACAGGTCGTGCGTCATCGGGCGCACCGTGGTCACGCCCTGCTGGGCGAACGCGATCGCGGTGGCCTCGACCGCGCCGATCCAGATCGGAAGGTACCGCTCGCCCCCGCTTTCTTTGAGCAGCACAATGGGCTGGCTGGCCGGTAGCTCCACCCGGACCCCGACGACGCTCACCTCATGCACAACGCCAGCCTACCGTCGGCGGTGCGTGGGTTGTAGTCGCAACCTGCGACAGAACGGCAGGTTCATCGGAAGAAATCAGCCGGCATGAACCCAAAGCCGGACGACGCTCAGCGACCGAGTACCGGGCCGAGTCCAGACTTGACCAGGGTGGCATGCAAGGTGACCGACAGGGCGGCCAACTCACAGGCCGCCTCCTCCGCCCGGGCCCGTGCCTCCGGGCCGCGTTGACGCACCAACGGGCTGATCACCTGCTCGACCAGGCCGATCTCCCGATCCGCCGCGGCCTTGAACGGGCGCAGGTGGCGCGCCTCGATGCCGAAACGGGCCAGGGCCGCGACCGTCTTGGCGACGATGAGCGCGGCCCCGTCGTAGTAGCCGCCGGCCCGCGGGACCAGTAGGCCGTACTGCTCGAGCGCGGCGAGCTTGTCCTCTTCCAGCTCGGCGGCGGAGATCAGTTCGGCGCGGGACAGCCGCAGTTCGGTCGCCTCCGGCACAAAGGCGTCCGGCCCGGGCAGGCCCTCCACCGCCGTCAACGTCCGGGGCACCTGTGGCACGGACTGGCCGGGCCCCGCCGGTTCCAGACCGCGATCGATCGCCGCCAAGTTGTCCTTGATGACCCGCAGCGGCAGGTAGTGATCACGTTGGGCCGCCAGCACGTAGCCCAGCCGGCCCACATCCTCGCGGCTGAACTTGCGGTAGCCGGACGGCGTGCGCTCGGGGTCGATCAGACCCTCGGCCTCCAGGAAACGGATTTTCGACAGGGTGACGTCCGGGAAGTCCTGCCGCAGCAGGGCCAGCACCTCGCCGATGCTCATGTAGGCGCGGCCACGGCCGGCCGACACCGGAGCGGCGGAGCTGGCCGGCCCTCCCGCGGTGACGCGCTCCCGGGCTGGTCGGGCGGGCAGGCTCACGAGCCTGCTCCCGCGCCGGGGGCGGACTGGTCCAAGGCGGCCGGGCCGAGCAGGAAGACCAGCCGGAACTTCCCGACCTGCACCTCATCCCCGCCGGCGAGTTCAGCCACGTCGATCCGTTCGCGGTTCACGTACGTGCCATTGAGGCTGCCGACATCCCGGACCACGAAGCCGTCCTGTTCCCGACGGAACTCAGCGTGCCGGCGGGACACGGTGACGTCGTCGAGGAAGATGTCGCTGTCGGGGTGGCGTCCGGCGGTGGTCACGGGCGCGTCGAGCAAGAACCGGCTGCCGGCGTTGGGTCCGCGGCGGACCACCAGCAGGGCGCTGCCCGCGGGCAAGCCGGCCGCGGCCTCGGCAGCGCCGCCTTCGGCCTCGCCGCCCCGTTCCGCGTCCGCCGGTTCCAGCTCGCCGGCCTCCGGGCCGGTGAGGCCACCCAGGGTCAGCGTCGAGGTGGCGCTCACGTCCGGGCCGTTGTCGGCCACGGGATCCCCGGGACGGAGCAGCGGATTGCCGCAGCGGGCGCAGAACTGCGCATCGGGCTGGTTCTGTTGGCCGCACCGGGTGCAGAACACGTCAGACACCTTTCCCGCCGCGCTTTGCGACGCTGCCGGGCCCCGCCGAAGGCGGGACAAACATGGACGGAGGACTGACGGCGGCACCCGCTGCCGTCGCGCGTGGCGCACGGTAACTGTCGGCACCGTGAGCTGGCAACCAGATCGGCATCATGCTATCCGGTCTATACGTAAGGTGGAGGATCAATTCTTGATGTGGTCGCCGTAGTCCGCTGCGGACAGCAGCTGGTCCAGCGTGGCCCCGGCGCCGAGCGCAATCTCCACCAGCCAACCCTCCCCGTAAGGATCGGTGTTGACGAGTTCGGGGGCGCTGTCCAAGGCCTCGTTGCGGGCCACCACGGTGCCATTCACCGGCGCGTAGATGTCCGAGACGCTCTTGGTGCTCTCCACTTCCCCCAGCGTGCCGCCGGCGATGACCTCGGCGCCGAGGGACGGGGGGCTGACGAACACGATGTCCCCTAGGGCCTGCTGGGCGAAGTCGGTGATGCCCACCCGCACCCGGGTGCCGTCCTCCGCCTCGGTGCGCCGGATCCACTCATGATCGGAGGTGTAGAGCAGGTCCTCGGGGATCATGCCGCGATGCCTCCTGGTCGAATGGCGGGGTTCACCCCGGGGGTCCGGCGGCGGGGGAACTCGCCGGGACCGGTCGAGCGTATCGGGGCGTTCGTGGGGATCGCAACGCGGTGATCTGTACGTCCGCGTGCTGGGTGATGGCGGCGCCGGCACCGTTTCCCGCGGCGGCCACCGCGTCGGTGACCCCGCCGGGGATCTCCAGCGCCTTCTCCAGGGTGGGCGGATCGCCGATGGCGGTGAACACGTACGGCGCCCGCAGGTGCGTGCCGTCCACCACGATTTCCTGCTTCCCGTCCTGCGCGCTGCTCGACGTCACGACGCGCACGACATCACCGTGATCGTCGCCGATCGAGATGGCCTCGGCGCCCGCGTCACGCAACTCCTCGATGGCATCGACCAGGACCGACGCGGTCACGGCCGCGCTGGGATCGGCGATCTGGACGGTGATCCCTGGACCGTGCGCGGCGATCGTGCCGGCGAGGATGCCCAGGTCGGCGGTCCGGGCCTTCGCCTGTTCCAGGGCGACCCCGCTTCCGGCGCTGGAGTTCAGTTGTTGCTCGGTACTTTGCAGCGACGCGATTTCCTGCGCCAGGCGATCCCCGCGGGTGCCGAGGTCGGCGAGGATCCGGACCAGATCGTCCTGGCGGGCGACGGCCAGGCCGGTCGGGCTGCGCTGGGCCTGGACCGAGACGACGAGACCGAAGCCCAGGGCGGCCGTGAGCACGGCGAGCGGCAGATCGGTCCGCCATCCGCGGGGAGCCAACAGGGTCTGCCACAGCCACCGGGCCCGGGCGCGCGCACCGGTCGGCCGACTCTGCGAACTGCTCTCGGTCATGCGCGGAATAGGTGACGTCGAATGCTGGCGGCATTGGAGAAGATGCGGATCCCCAGCACGACGACGACAGCGGTGGACAGCTGACTGCCCACCCCGAGTCGGTCGCCGAGGAACACGATCAGCACGGCAACGGTGACGTTGCCGATGAAGCTGACCACGAACACCCGGTCGTCGAAGATCCCTTCGAGCCTGGCCCGTAACCCGCCGAAGACCGCGTCGAGGGCGGCTACGACCGCGATCGGTAGGTACGGGGCGAGCCAGGTGGGCGCCGCGACGTTCAGCAGCCGGCCCACCACGAGGCCCACCACGAGGCCGACAACGGGGATCACGGGGTACCTCCGGGTCCGGGCGTGGCGCTGGTCGAGGTCAGCGCGGACGCCGACCTGGGCGTCGATGGCGCCGCGGCGGGCAGGGTGAGCGCAGCAGTGGATGCCACCTTCAGCCCGACCCCGTACACCGCATGCAGGGTACGCAATCGGCGGCCGGCGGGGCTGTCCGCGAGTCCCGACGTCAGCAGGTTCGGGTCGCCGATCGCGTCAATCGCGTAGGGGGAGGCGACCGGCTGGAAGTCCACCAGGACGGCCTGGCCCGCGGTGCGAATCGCCGTCTGCGGCCCCAGCCGGTGACCGCCGACGGCGATCGCCTCAGCCCCCGATCCCCAGAGCGCGTTGACCACCGACTGCAGGTCCCGATCGGTGAGTTGACCCCCCTCCGCCGGCGGTGGCGGGGCGTCGCTCAGCGTGACGGTGATGCCCGGGCCGGTGACCGCGACCACGGCCGCGGCGGCCTCGACAACCTTCAGCTGCTGCTGGACGGCGCTCCCCTGCCCGCTCGCCGTCAGGCGCTCGCTGCGGGCGTTGGCCACCTGCTGGCGCAGGCGCGCCGCCGTCGCCGTTTGGGCCGACACATCCTGCTGCCGCGCGGTCACCTGCCCGATCAAAGCGCTCCGGCTGGAGGCTCCTACCTGCCCGCTGAGCCGGACTTGGTGGATACCGAATCCCAGCACCGTCCCGACCAGGGTCACCAGGATCGCGGTCCGCAGCTTCGCGCCGTCGACGAGCCGGCCGAGCCGGGATCGAGCATCGGAGGGCGCGTTCCGGTCGCCTGGCCCGGCCGGCGCGGTGCGGCGTCGACCGGCGGCCAAGGCGTAACCCGGGTCCAACGCCTCAGCCCATAAATCGTCGAAGAGAGATGTCGATAAAGCGCTTCTTTTCGGCCAGGTTGGAGGGGTGGTGCGCACCCACCCATCATCGCCCCGCCGTCCCCGTACCAGGACCGCGGCCGCGCCTCTAGCGTCCCGCGGTCTCCACCACCAGGGCCCACCGTTCCAGCACCGCGGCGGCGCCCTGATGGCGGCCGCCTTCGGCCCACAGGTGGGTCACCGCCTCGGCCGGGTCGGGGACGACGAGCACCCAGGCGCCGTCGTCCTCCACGACGCGGACGCCGTCCGTGGTGTCCAAGGGGCGATCTCCGGCAGCCTCGACGACCGAGCGCATCACCATGCCCTTCGCCGCCCAAGGGGTGGGTACCGCCCGCCGCAACACCGACGATTCGGGGATGCGTGCGTCAATCTGCGACAGCGTGAGTTTGGTGCGTGCCACGAGACCCAATAGGCGCACGAAGGCGGCGATCCCGTCGAAACTGGCGGAAAACTCCGGGACGATGAAGCCGCCGCGGCCATCCCCGGCGAACACCACCCCCGGGCCTCGGCTGGCCCGGGACAATTCGTCCGGCGATTGGGATACCCAGCAAATTTCGGTGCCATGGAATCGGGTGACGTCCTCTGCCACCCGCGTGGTCGTGACCGGAAGTGCGATCCGCCCGGAGCGACGCTCGGCCGCGACGAGGTCCAGCAACACCAGGAGCGCCCGGTTGTCCTCGATCAGGGCGCCGGTCTCATCGACCAGCGCCAGCCGCTCCCCCACGTGGTCGAACTTGACCCCGAACGCGGCCCGCGAGCTGGAGACCAGCTCGCCGAGCCGTTCCAGGTCGCGCATGTGGGCGCTGAGCGTCTCGGTGGGATTGGTTTCATCGAGGCGCCCGTTGACCGTCAGCACATCCACCCCGAGCCGGCCCAGCAACGAGGGCAGCACCAGCGTTGCCGCTCCCCCGGTGGTGTCCAGCACGACGCGCAGGTCCGCGTCCCGGACCCCGGTCACGTTGACCGTCGCCATGAGTTCTTGGGTGTAGGTGTCCACGGCGCGCGCCGGAAAGGTCAGTTCGGCGATCTCGCCCGGGAAGGCGCGCCGGAACTCCTGCCGGCTGAACACCCGCTCCAGCTTGCGCTGCGCGGCCGGCGAAAGGTCAGCACCCTCCGAGTCGAGGAACACGATGTCGATGCTCTGCGGGTCGCCCGGGGTCGTGCGCAGCATCACCCCGCCTTGCGCGTCACTGGTCGCGGTCTCGAACCGGGTTACCGGGGTGGGGGCCACCTCCAGGTCCCGGACGTTGATCGCACTCGCAGTGAGCGCGGAAATCACCGCCCGCTTCAGCGCGCGGGCGGCACGGGACACATCCCGGGACGTGACCACGGTCGCGCCCTTGCGCAGGGTGGTGGCGTAGGCGCTGGCCAGCCGGACGACATGCTCGGGGGTGATCTCCACGTTCACCATGCCGGAGATGCCGCGGGGGCCGAACAGGGCCCGTTGGCCGCGCGATTCCCAAATCACACTCGTGTTGACGACGGCGCCGGCCTCGATGGTCTTGAACGGATAGACCTTCACCCCGTGGCTGAGAAACGCCTCCTCCTCGACGACGCATTCGTCGCCGACGATGGCTCCTTCCTCCACCCGGGCGCCGCGCATCACGTCGGTGTTCTTGCCAATCACGCAGCCGCGCAGGGTCACCTGCGCGCCGACGAAGACGTTGTCGTGTACCACCGCCCGGTGCAGGAACGCACCGCCCTTCACCACCACGTTGTTGCCCAGGACGGTGAATTCGCGCAGCTCCGCGCCGGCTTCGACCTTGGCGTAGCCGCCGACCAGCACCGGTCCCTTGATGATCGCTTCGGGATCGATCTCGGCTCCTTCGGCGAGCCACACCCCCGGCGAGACTTCGAAGCCATCGATTTCGACGTCTACTTGACGGTTAAGCACATCTGCCTGGGCGCGCAGGTAGCTCTCGTGCGTGCCGACGTCCTCCCAGTAGCCGTCGGCGACGTAGCCGTACAGCTTCTCCCCCGCATCGAGCAGGCGTGGGAACACGTCATGGCTCCAGTCGACCTGCTCCCCGGCGGCGACGTGGGCGAGCACCTCTGGCTGCATCACGTAGATGCCGGTATTCACCGTGTCGGAGAAAACCTGGCCCCAGGTCGGCTTTTCCAAAAACCGCTCGATCCGCCCGTCCTCGGCGGTGATGACGATGCCGAACTCCAGCGGATCGGGGACCGATTTGAGGGCGACGGTGACCATGGCCCCCTTCTCCCGGTGGAACCGCATGAGCTCGGTCAGGTCGATGTCGGTGAGCGCATCGCCGCTGATGACGAGGAACGGTTCGTCGCGCAGCGCCTCCTCGGCGTTTTTCACACTCCCCGCGGTCCCCAGCGGCGTCTCCTCGGTGGCGTACGACAGCTGCATGCCGAGCTCGTCGCCGTCACCGAAGTAGTTCCGGACCAGCGCAGCGAGGAACTGCACCGTCACCACGGTCTCGGTGATGCCGTGGCGCAGCAGCAGCCGCAACACATGCTCCATGATCGGCTTGTTGACCACCGGCAGGAGCGGTTTGGGCTGGTTGGCGGTCATGGGGCGCAATCGGGTGCCTTCACCCCCCGCCATCACCACGGCCCTCATCGAGCCACCCCCTTCCGGCCCGATCCGGCGAGGGGTGAACTCCCCACGCGGGTGGGACCCGCCGGCAGGCGCCGGATCTGGTCGAGGTAGAGGCCGGCCGCCCACCAGTACAGAACGCTTCCCCATACCGCGAACGCCCAACCCACCGGCCGGCAGACGGTGGCCAGGGTGCCGTGCCCGGCAGCCAACAGCAGGAAGGGGAACGCGTACAGCAGGTTGAAGGTGGCCGCCTTCCCCAGAAAGTGCACCGGCAGCGCGCTGGCCCCGATTCGACGGCGCAGGGTGGGCACCGTCAACAGCAGCACCGCATCCCGGGCGAACAGCGCGCCGGTGAGCCACCAGGGGATCACCCCGCGCACCGCAAGGGCGATCAGCGTGCTGGCGATGTACAACCGATCCGCCAGCGGGTCGAGGACCTCCCCGAGTTTACTGACCTGGTGCCAGGCTCGGGCGATCTTGCCGTCGGCGTAGTCACTGACCCCGGCGAACACCAGGATGCCGAGCGCTGCCCCGTCGGCGTGCGGTCCGAGCACGAGGTACACGAACAGCGGCACCCCGACCAGGCGCAGGGCGGAGAGCAGATTCGGCACGGTCAGCGTGGACCTGCTGGGCTGCTGCGCACTCCCGGATCCAGGGCTCCCTGGCACGAGCCCTCCTCCCGTCGGCCGGCGGCCGGCTGCCGGCGAAGGCTAGCCGGTGCCCGGCGCCGCGAGCCATGTTGCCCCGGGTGAGCTCACATCCGGCCGGGCCGGCACGTTTACCTAGTGTGCGACAAGAACCATTCCAGGTAGTCGTGCAACGGCACGGACCGACGGTGCTGCGCGTGTGCCGCGCCGTACTCGGGCCGGACTTGGCTGACGACGCGTGGTCCGAGACCTTCCTGGCCGCGATGCGGGCCTACCCCGAGCTTCGGCCCGGCAGCAACCTGGAGGCCTGGCTGGTCACGATTGCGCACCGCAAGGCGCTCGACCAGCTGCGCGCCGAGCGGCGGCGGGCCACCCCGGTCGCCGCGTTGCCCGACCGGCCGAGCGCCGAGCCGATCCCCGGGGGATGGGAATCGGAGCTGTGGACCGCGCTGAAGGACCTGCCGCTCAAACAACGCCAGAGCGTCGCCTATCACTATCTCGGCGGATTGCCCTACCTGGATGTCGCGGACGTGATCGGGGGCAGCCCGGAAGCCGCGCGCCGGGCGGCCGCCGATGGCATCGCCAAGCTCCGCAAGACCTACCTGACCGGAGCACTGCCCCGGTCCACGAAGGGAGAATTGACGTGATCAGTGCACCGGAGTCCGGAAATGCGGACGGCGTTTTCGGCACGCTGCCGGAAACCGATGAAGCCGCCCAGCGACGGCTGCACGCCCGCTTGGTGAACGCCGCTGAGGCGGCGGGGGTGCTCGACGTTGCCTACCGCACCGTCGATAGTCCGCTCGGCCAGCTCCTTCTCGCCGCGACAGACCGGGGTCTGGTACGGGTTGCCTTCGCCCGAGAGGGCCACGAGCAGGTGCTCGAACAACTGGCCGCCCGGATCAGCCCGCGGGTGCTTCGCGCCCCGGGCCGGCTCGACGCCGCAGCCGGTGAGCTCGAGGAGTACTTCACCGGCCAGCGCACCGCGTTCGACCTACGGTTGGACCTCCAGCTGGCGACCGGGTTTCGGCGCATCGTGCTGACCCACCTGCCCGACATCGCCTACGGCCACACCGCCAGCTATGCCGCGCTGGCGCTGGCCGCCGGGCGTCCCAAGGCGGTGCGCGCGGTCGGGACCGCCTGCGCCACCAACCCGTTGCCACTGGTGGTGCCGTGCCACCGGGTGGTCCGCAGCGACGGCACGGTGGGTCAGTACATCGGCGGGGTCGAGGCCAAGCGGGTGCTGCTCACCCTGGAGGCCGCGGCGTGAGAGGGCGCCCGGGAGCGCCGTCCCCGTGTGTCTGCGCCCCGAGCGAAGCGTGCTCACCCCATGCCGCATGGGCCCCTGGGGTTGGTCTTCCACGACGCCGCCTGATCGGCCGGCCGCCGGCCGCATCCCGTATCGGCCTTCGCTCACAGCGCGCGCAACAGCACGACGCTGGCTCCCAGGGCCGCACTGATCAACACAAACAGCCGGATGGCCCGTGGACTCACCAATGATCCGAACCGGGCCGCAAGCAGGTAGCCCACCGCCAATCCCGCCGCCGCGGCCAGCACGGTGGGTGCGCCGCTCTGGCCATGACCGGCCAGGACGGCCGCGATGTTCGCGGGCAGGAACACCGCCTGCACCGTTGCCACCAAAGACCGCCGTGACCAAGGGCGGGTCGCCACGTGCGCGGCGATCGGCGGGCCGCCGGTGCCACTCGTCGCGGTCAGCGCCCCACAGAGCACCCCGGAGGCGATCGCGCCGGCCGCTCCCATCAACACCGCCGGCGTCCGGCCCAGCGCGGTGAGGGCGACCGCGATCAGCGTGGCCGCCGCGGCGAGCACCGCCACCGTGGTGTGGCTGCCGCCGGCGAGCAGGGGTTCGATGGCCAACGTCGCGGCGATGGCCGGGCCGGCGAGCAGCAGGGTGGCGGCCCAGTGGATATGCCGACCCGTCCGCGCCAGCACGACGACGTTCAGCACGACGCCGAGGGCATTGAGAAGCCGCACCGAACCGGGACCTGGGACCAGAAGTTGCAGGACCGGGGACAGCAGCAGGCTCAAGCCGAACCCGCTGGTGGCTTGCGCACCAGAACCGGCGGTGGCCGTCAACAGCACGATCAGCGCGGCAAGCACCCACCGATCATCCCGTGGGCGCCCCCGTGGCTGACCGCCGCCCCCAGCCGCGAGCTGTCAGTGGACCCCGAGCGCGAGCCGGCCCTTGGCAAGAAGCATCCAGCCCGGTCCTTCAGCGGTTTCCACCGGCGTCGCGTCAGGGGCGGAGGGCGCGGCGACCGGCACGGCCATGCCGACGATCTGCAACCGGGTCAGCGCCACGTGCACGGACTCAGCATCCAGGCCGGTCAACGACGGCAGCCGTTTCTCGATCACGGGGTGCCCCTCGTCCACCGACTTCGCGATGGCGCGCAACACCTTGATCAGTTGGGCCTCAGCCATGTGCACTGACCTCCGCTAGCAGCTCGTGACAACCCGCACGTGTCGATCATGACGCGCCACGACGAGCGAATCGTGGTCGCGACGCCGCCCCCCAAGTCAAGCGCAATCGGCTACTCACGACCAGGTCGGATCGAGCATCGCCCCGTCCGCGTGCAGGACGTCGAGGCGGTGCACCTGAGGCTCACCCGCGGGTCGCTCGCCCCCAAACGCGGCGTCCACCGCCGGGTGAATCCGTTCGGCGAAGGCCCGAGAGCAGGCCTGTTCGGACTCCCACACGTCGATGTAACGCAACCGGCCCTCGGCCTGCCGCACGCACAGGTGCAGCAGCTGCCCCGGCAGTGGCTCCGGGCCGAGCTTGTCGATGATGCGCCGGTAGAGATCCTCCCCGATCGGGACATCCTGGATGTAGGCGTAGACCATGACACCGGCCTCCTGTATGTTTGTCCGAAGCAATCTCGGATGAATAAAGGGAAGCTACGGCCGATGAACGAGCACGTCAAGACTCCGGGTGCGGGCAAGCGCAGCTATCACTCCCCCCGACGCATGGAGCAGGCCGCCGCGACGCGCGGCGCGGTGCTGCTTGCGGCCCGGGAGCTTTTCGTGCGCAACGGCTACACCGCGACCACGATCGCTGATATCGCCGGCCGCGCGCGCGTCTCCCCCGACACGATCTACGCGACGGTCGGGCGCAAACCCGCGCTGCTGCGCGAGCTCGTCGAAACCGCGATCTCCGGCGGCGCGCAGCCCATTCCCGCCGAGCAGCGCGACTACGTCGTCCGCATCGGCGCCGCCACGACCGCTGCCAACAAGATCAACATCTATGCCCACGCGATTACCGCCATCCAGCAGCGGATGGCCCCGGTCTTCCTGGCGCTGCGCGATGCCGCCGCGACCGACCCGCAATGCGCCGAGCTGTGGACCGACATCGCGCGGCGACGGGCCACCAACATGCGCCTGTTCGCGGCTGACCTGCGCGGCACCGGGGAGCTGCGCGACGATCTCACCGACGAGCAGGTCGCGGACATCATCTGGAGCATGAACGCCGCGGAATATTGGGATCTGCTCGTTCGCGAACGCGGCTGGACCCCCGCGGAGTTCACGAA
Source organism: Mycobacteriales bacterium (assembly GCA_035999615.1). Lineage (GTDB taxonomy): Bacteria > Actinomycetota > Actinomycetes > Mycobacteriales > CAJCIY01 > DASYGP01. The sequence goes on along the minus strand of DASYGP010000118.1, from coordinate 6,965 downwards.
CTGGCTGATCGATGCCTGGACCCGGCTCCTGCTCCGCATGGCCTGACCTGCGCCCGGCCTACCGCAATGCTGGCCGCGGCCGTGGCCGCCGAGCCGGGTAGTCCACCGGTGCGACTACCCGACTCTGACGTGCGGCTTTCCGTCGGGATGACAGGATTTGAACCTGCGACCCCTTGACCCCCAGTCAAGTGCGCTACCAAGCTGCGCCACATCCCGCTGCCCTGCGAGCCTAGCGCAGCGCCGTCACCAAGCTGCACCGCACGGCGGGCTCAGTGCCGGCGCGGCTCGCGCTCGCGGACCTTGACGCTGATCTCGATCGGACTGCCGGTGAAGCCGAACTCCTCGCGGAGCCGCCGCTCCAGAAAGCGCCGGTAACCCTGCTCCAAGAAGCCGCTGGTGAACAGCACGAACCGTGGGGGCCGGATCGCCGCCTGCGTGGCGAAAAGGATCTTCGGCTGCTTTCCGCCCCGTACCGGCGGCGGCGTCGCGGCCACGATCTCGGCCAACCAGGAGTTCAGCCGGCCCGTCGGAACGCGGGTGTCCCAGCCGGCGAGGGCCGACCGGAGGGCGCCGGCCAGCCGGTCCACCGCCCGACCGGTGCGGGCCGAGACGTTCACTCGCGGCGCCCACGCCACCCGGGCCAGGTCGCGGTCCAGTTCCTTGCCGAGTTGCAGGCGCCGATCCTCGTCCACCAGATCCCACTTGTTGAAGGCGATGACCAGGGCGCGGCCGGCCTCGGTGGCGGTCGCGATGACGCGCTGATCCTGCTCGGTCAGGGGGCTGCTGGCATCCACCAGCACCAGCGCCACCTCGGCCTGCTCGATCGCCGCCGTCGTGCGCAGGCTTGAGTAGTACTCCGCGCCGGTGGCGTGCGCGACTCGCCGGCGTAACCCGGCAGTGTCGACAAAACGCCAAACCTCTTCATCGAGAGTGACCAGTGAGTCCACCGGGTCGCGGGTGGTGCCGGCCACCGAGTCGACCAGCGCGCGCTCCTCGCCCAGCAGCCGGTTGAGCAAGCTCGACTTGCCGACATTGGGTTGCCCGACCAGGGCCACCCGGCGCGGACCGCCCTCGGCGTCCAGCCGTTCCGGCGGTGCGTCCGGCAGCGCGGCGAGTACCGCGTCGAGCAGCTCTCCGCTGCCCCGCCCGTGCAACGCGCTGACCGCGAAGGGCTCACCGAGCCCGAGCGACCACAGCGAGGTCGCGTCCGACTCGCCGCGGGCGTCGTCCACCTTGTTGGCGACCAAGATGACCGGTTTGCCCGCCCGGCGCAGCACCCGCGCCACGGCCTCGTCGGTGTCCGTGGCGCCGACCGTGCTGTCGACGACGAGCATGACCGCGTCGGCGGTGGCGACGGCAACCTCGGCCTGCGCGGCCACGCGGGCGGCAAGACCAGCGGCGTCGGGTTCCCAGCCGCCGGTGTCGACCAGGGTGAACGCACGTCCACGCCAGTTGGCGTCATAGAAGATGCGGTCGCGGGTCACCCCGGGCACATCCTCGACGACGGCGAGCCGCGCGCCGAGGACCCGGTTCACCAGGGTTGACTTGCCGACATTCGGTCGACCGACCACCGCCACGATCGGAACAGGGCCGTCTTCGACGGGAAGGGTCATCGTTCGCTTTCGGGGTTGTAGCGCGCGGCCGCATCACGGAGGTGCTCGGCGAGCTTGAGACGGATTTGTTCAGCGGCGGCGGCGACGGTGGACCGGGCCTGGGGATCACCCGTGACATCCACGGTGAACGGAACACCGAATACTACCCGTATCCGCGCTCGGGGCGAGGGCCACCAGCGCCCCCGCGGGAGCGCCCGTGCCGTGCCGAGGCAGGCGACGGGGACAATGGGGCACGGTCGATGCAGCGTCAGCCAGGCAATGCCGTGCTGTACCCGGTCCAGGTCGCCCCTCCCCCGGGTGCCCTCCGGAAAGAGCGCGAGGCCCTCCCCCGCGGCGAGGACCTCGAGGGCCGCGCGTAGCGCCCGCCGGTCCGGGCGTCCACGGTGCACCGGGATCTGACCGGCTCGCAGCAGGATTCGACCCAGCACCCCGTGGTAGAGCTCGGCCTTCGCCAGCGCTCGCACCGGTCGGGGGCTGAACAGCCCCACCAGCGGCCCGTCGAGGACGCTGGAGTGGTTGCCGGCCAGGATCATCGGGCCGCGCGCGGGAATGTGCTCCCGGCCGATGACCCGCAGCGAGAACAGGGCCGCCACGACCAGTCGCCCCACGACCCGGATGAACTGCAAAAACATCGGTTGGTACGGCGCCCCGCGCGTTGCCTCGGCCGGGTCCGCGCGCGGAACCTGCCGCGACGCGATCGTCACGACCGCACCCGGCTGGGCAGTAGCGCGCGGATGCGGGCGACCACCTCGTCCACCGTCAATCCGGTCGAGTCCAGGATCACCGCGTCCGGCGCGGGCCGCATGGGGTCGATCAGCCGGCCGGCGTCGAGCGCGTCGCGGCGGGCCAGTGCGGCGACCTGATCGACCGCCTCGTCTTGCGTCTCCTGCGCTCGTCGAGCGGCCCGCGTCCCGGCGCTGGCGGTGAGCCACACCTTGAGCTCCGCTTCGGGGAGGACAACGGCGCCCGTGTCGCGGCCCTCGAGCACGCACGTTCCGGCTGCGAAGGCGAGTTCGCGCTGCCAGGCCACGAGCGTTCGACGGACGGCCGTGACGGCTGCGACCCGGCTGACCGCCGCCGTCACTTCCGGGCCACGGATGAGCTGGCTCACATCCTGACCGAACAGCAGCGTCCGGCGATCCGCGACCTCGGTGAACACCTCGAGCGCCCCCCCGGCAAGCTCACCGGCCAGCGCACCCAGGGCGGCCTCGTCGTCTAGCGCCAATTCGCGCTGGAAGGCCGCCAGCGTGACGCCCCGATACGTCGCCCCGGTATCGAGGAAGCCCATGCCCAGCCGTTCGGCGAGCCTGCGGGCTACGGTGCTTTTCCCGCTCCCGCCGGGTCCGTCGATGGCGATCATCAATGGCGAGCGCCGGCGGGTGGATTCCGTCCGGTCATGGTCGTCCACGGAAAAGCTCCTCGGGTTTGGGTTTTCACCGGCGCGGTTGTCCTGGGCCGGTCGGGTTGCTGCGCGAGCACCGGACCCGCTGACGGCCGGCTGCTACCGGAGGCAGGAAAACGACGACGCCCGATCGCGATGAGCACCCACAGAAGCGCCCTGCGGGAGATCAAAGCGAGGCACAGCCTATCCGCATCAGCGGCGGTGTAGCCCCTGTGATGGGAGCTCACGAATGGCACAGGCGGCTCCGGGCTTACCGATCAGGCGAGATGTCGACATGACGCCAAATCATTCGCCGCGGTGACCCAGCGCCCTAGCGTCGAGCAGGGCCTGTAGCCGTGGCGCCTCGGCGCTGGACACGGCAAGGCTCAGCGTGCCTGCGGCGGCGTGTGTGGCGTGCTCTAGTCGCACGTCCTCTACGTTGACGTCGGCTTCCGCCGCAGCCGCGAGTACCGCCGCGAGCTGGCCCGGCCGGTCCTGAAGGTGGACCTCCACCCACACGTAGGCCTGCCTGGGCTCGTCTCCGGCACCGGCGCCGGCACCGGCGGCACCGGTGTCGGGGCGGCTCGCGGGTCGGGACGCGCTGTCCATGCCGCGCAGCCCCGGGTGCTTCACCGCCAGCAGGGATCGACCGTCACGGCCAGCGTCCAGAACCGCTGCCACCGTGGCGGCGGCGGACGCCTCGTCGGCAAGATGCAAGGCACCGCGCACGCGGGTCAAGGTGGCGATCAGCCGGTCCAGCGCGAGTCCGATCGGCGCCCGGTTGGCCAGGGTGATGTCCACCCACAACGGGGTGGGGCTGGCCGCGAGACGTGTCATATCCACCAGCCCCGGACCGGCGAGTTGGCCCACGTCGTCGCCCAGGCTTGGGAGGAGCGAGGCAAGGGCTGAGGCGGTCAACTGCGGCAGATGACTCGTCGTGGCCAGGGCAGCGTCATGCCGGGCCGCCGAGATCCGGATCGGCACCCCACCAAGCAGCCGGACGAACCGTTCGACCCCTTCGATCCGGGCCGGTTCGGCACCGGTGCTCGGCGTCACGAGCCACACCCGATCGGTGAACAGCGACGGATCGGCCCCGGCCGGTCCTTGCGTTGCGGTTCCCGCTAGCGGATGGGTCAAGACAATATTGCTCAAACGCGGAACAGACGTTTCGACTTCCGCTTCAACATGAAGCTTAATTCCCGCCACGTCTATCACCGTCGTATTGATATACAGACGCGCCGCGCGCAACAGGACTGTCTGAGAGTGGGCCGGCGGCACCGCGACCACGACCAGCTCTGGCGCGTCCAGAAATGCTGGAGGCGACGAGGGTGCTCCGGCCGGGGTCGTCCCCTGGTCCGATCGCACCGGCCAGCCGTAGCGGTCCGCGATGGAGTTGGCCCGCGCTTGGTCGATGTCCTCGATGGTGACTTCCCCACCTTGGGCCCGCCAGGCAAGGGCGATGCTCAGTCCGATCAGCCCGGTTCCGATCACGTGAATGCTGCGACCAGTCGCCGGCGTTGGCGCCGATGATTCCGCCGGCGCGGTCACGAGGGGAGGTCGCGGCGAAGCGCAGCCGCTCCCCCGAGATAAACGTGGTGCATCTCGGCGCGCGTACGCGTGGTCTCCACGTGGGCCAGCACCCGAAGGACGCGCGGCATGGCATCCGGGACGTCGATCTCCCGGGCACAGAGCAGCGGGATGTCGGTGAAGCCCAGCAAGCGCGCGGCGTAGGCGGGGAACTCAGCGCGCAGGTCCGGCGTGGCCGTAAAGATGATGCTGATCACGTCGTCGGCGTCTACCGCATTGCGCGTGAACAGCTGGGTGATCATTTCCTGCACACCGCGCAGGATCAGATCACGTTGATCGGCGTCGATCTGGATCGCGCCGCGCAGCGCGCGGACGCTCACCTGTTCCTCCCGGAATGCACCGGGTCACCCTACCGATGAAGCCTTCTAGCGCTACGCGCATAGACCGGCATGTCGATAGGTCGTGTCGTCTACCGGACTGGTGCGCTCGCTAAGACGTTTTGTCGATAAGTCTTTGATCGAAGTGCGAGGGACTCAAACAGGGCAATTCAAGCGCGGGTGTGGGCGATTTATCGACATATTCTGGCACCGACGCTCTCGGAGCGTCTCCTTTTCCGGGAGACCTCATCGCGTTATGTCGACAAATCCACCAGTCGGTATAGCGCTGCGATTTCGGCGCTCGTCAACGGACGGGTCCGGCCAGATCGAAGATCGCCCAGCATGATCGGACCGACGTGCGTCCGTACCAGTCTTCGGACTGGATGCCCGACGTGGGCGAGCAGTCGGCGGACGATGTGATGTCTGCCCTCGTGCAGCCGGATCTCCAGGAGCGCGCGACCCGGGGCCGAATCCACCACACGCACGGCGTCGACCGATGCCATTCCGTCGTCGAGCAGCACGCCTTCCCTTAGCTGTCGCCGCGTGACCCCGCTGACCGGACCGTTGACCTCCGCCAGATAGGTCTTCGACACCTCAAAGGAGGGATGCATCAGCCGGTGCGCCAAATCGCCGTCGTTGGTGAGCAGCAACAACCCCTCGGTGTCGGCGTCGAGCCGGCCGACGTGAAACAGCCGAGCACCTCGCATGATCCGAACGTCGGCCAGGGACTGACGCCCCAGCTCGTCGTCCATCGTGCTGACCATGCCCGCGGGCTTGTTCAAAGCCAGATACAGCCGACCGGTCGCGCTCACAACCCGATCACCGTCCACCCGGAGGTCGGCTGATTCTGGGTCGATCCGCACGCCTTGCCGACGGATCACCTCACCGTCGACGCTGACCCGCCCCTGCTCGATGAGCTGTTCGCAGCGACGGCGAGAACCGACACCGGCGGCCGCCATGACCTTCTGCAGGCGCTCCCCTCGCTGGCCGGAAGTATCGGGATGTGCAGGGTCATTCATGGGCGCACCGTCTCATGCTGTACTTGACATTGTTTCGAAGTCTTCCGGATCAGATAAACCCGGAAGCAGAGGTCCTAAGTCTGGCAGCTCGCTCAGGTCCCGGATGCCCAGCCGTTCGAGGAACAGGGCGGTGGTCCCGAACAGGACGGCCCCGGTACCTTCCTCGGTGGCCACCTCGCGCACCAGCCCCCGCTGGAGCAAGGTGCGGATCACGGCGTCCACGCTGACGCCACGCACGGCGGCGACCCGGGCGCGGGAGACGGGTTGGCGGTAGGCGACGACCGCGAGGGTTTCGAGCGCGGCCTGGGTCAGGCGTGCCGGTCGCTCATCCAGAAGCAGCCGCTGCACCAGCTCGGTGAATTCCGTCGCGGCAAACAATCGCCACCCGGTGGCGGTCTCCCGGAGCCGAAAGCCGCGTTCGGCCTGCTCATATTCTGCGGCTAGCTTGCGCAAGGATTGTTCGACGGCCGCGACCGGGATGCGCAGGCCGATCGCCAGGCTCTCGGTGGTCAACGGGGCGTCGGAGACCAGCAACGAGGCCTCGAGCGCCGCCGAAAGGCGCGGCGCCAGCTCACCGCCGAGCGCAGCGGTCAGCTGCCTGCCCAGCGCATCGCCGGCCGTGCCCGAAGCGTCGCCCGCTGTGCCCAGGGCGTCGCCGGTGGGTCCGGAAGCGTCAGCGGCCGTGCCGAGCGCGTCGCCGGCGGCGCCGGGCGCGGTCGATTCGCCGGGGGCGCTTCCCCTCCCCTGCTCGATTGGCTGCTCGTTCGCGGAGGCGCCCGGCTCTCCCTCTCGTGCCGGAACTGTTGGCTCCGCTCCCCCGGTTGCTCCGGGCTCCGTCGTTGTTATGTCGGGTCCTCCCAGCCGGTCGGCAGGGGAGGCCAGCCCATCGGGAGGTGCGGAAACCTCGTCTGGTTCGGTCATGCCGGACCTCTTTCCTGGTTCTCCCCCGGATGATCCTCAACCGAGGCGGCCTCCTCGGGCGCAGGGTTGGGGACCCAACGCACCTGAAGGTCGCCGAGCGCGACAACCTGGTCGAAACTGACCCTGC
>DASYGP010000115.1:0-19576 GCA_035999615.1 Mycobacteriales bacterium | reverse complement strand
GTCGGCGGCCTAAGGGCGGTGGAGGTGGGATTTGAACCCACGGACGGCTTGCACCGTCACACGCTTTCGAGGCGTGCGCGCTCGGCCACTACGCGACTCCACCGCCGGGCAGCCTAGCCGAGCCGTGAGCGGCCCTGTCCGACGGAGTTCAGGGCGTGCGGCGGGCGGCGAAAAAGGCGCGCAGCAAGGCGCCGGCCTCCTCCGCCAGCACTCCGCCGAGAACCTCGGGCCGATGGTTGAGCCGCCGGTCTCGCAGCAAGTCCGTGACCGAACCCGCCGCGCCCGCCTTCGGATCCGCAGCGCCGTAGATGACTCGGTCGACCCTCGCCAGCACCGCCGCACCCGCGCACATCGCGCACGGCTCCAGCGTGACGACCAGGGTGGCTCCGGTCAGCCGCCAGCCACCCAGGCAGGCGGCAGCGGCCCGCAACGCGAGCATTTCCGCGTGCGCGGTGGGGTCACCGTCCCGCTCACGGGCGTTCCGCCCGGTTCCGAGCACCGCCCCGTCCGTGCCGATGACCACCGCACCGACGGGCACGTCGGGGCCGCACCGAGCCGCCTCGGCCAGCGCCAGCCGCATGCCGGTGACCCAGTGGGCAGCGGCCGGGGCGCCGCGAGGCTCCGTCGACTTAGACGCCGCGCACCTGCTCGAGGACTTCGGCGCAGCCCATCCGCTCGCACACCGCGAACGCGACGTCGGAGGGCAGCATCCCCTCCTCGGCGCACAACCCCAGCAGCGTGTCGGCATCGACCCCGAGATCGGTCAGCAAAGCTGGGTCACCGCCCGGCTCAACCTCGGGACGGCCGCTTTCCTCCTCGTCCTCGTCGTTGACCTCCGGCGGCTCGACCACCACGTCCTCGCCCAGTAGCCGCCCGGCGAAGCCGGGACCCTCCAAGGACCGGCGGTCCGACACGAACATCCGGGCCTCGTCGTCGGCACTGTCGAAGCGGACCACCGCGACGTACTCGTCGTCCTCGTCGAGGAACAGGATGGACAGGGCCGCGCCCTCCGCCTGTTCGCGCAGCAGGTCGACCAGGCCGTCCAGGTCCTCCAGCTCGGACAGGTCGAGTTCGGCGCCCTTCCAGGCTCCGGGTGCGGTTCCTGTCCGCGTCAGTGCGCTCGCGGTGTACGTCACGAAATGGTCGTCCTTCTCATCAGGTCTTGGCAGCCGGTGATCAGCGAACTACCACGTCGATGACCCGGCTGAACGCTTCGCCGAAGCCCAATCTTCGGGCCAGCGCCAGCAGCTGCTCATCCGCGTAGGCATCCAGATCAGATAGCAGCGCTCCCATCTCCATCGAGGACATGCCGAGGTCGTCAAACAGGTCAAGGTCCCCGACCGGCCAGACGTCCTCCATGTCATCGTCACCCGGGAGGTCGACCTCAAGTCGGTCGCAGACCTGTCGGGCGAGGTCATCCACGGCGGCCGCGGTCACATCCGAGAGCAACAACAACTCCTCCATGCCCCGCGGCCGCACCGCGACGAAAAAGTCGTCACCGATGTCCGCCAGCGCGAAGGGCGCGACCTCGCTGGGCTGGCCGCGGACCGCCGCGAGTAAACCGCCCACATCCTCGGTCAGCCGTTCTGGTAGCAGCTCGACCATCCAACGCCCGTCCTCACGGAAACAGACCACCGCGAAGGACTCGCCCTCCCCTGTCACTACGCCGGCCACACGGGGGATCGTGGCAGAACGGCGCCAGGTCCAGCAACGTGTCCCTTTCGTCCCGTCACCGACACCCGACTTCGACCGTTGCCATGGGTGAAGCACCTCGCGGCCGGGCAGGATGCCATCAGGTGTACCCAGAACCCCCGAGCACGCCCGAGCCAGTCCCGAGCACCGCCATCCCGAGCACCGCCATCCCGAGGAGCACCAGCCCGATGCCACGCCGGCTACCCCGATGGGTGCCGGCCGCCGTCGGGACCGTGGCGCTGGTGGTGGCAGCCGCCGGAGGGGTAACCCTGATCACCGGCTACGCCCAGCCCGCCGCCGCGCACCGGCTCGCGGGCCATGGCCCGACCGCTGCGCCGCAGCCAGGACCCACCGGCGGAGACCCTGCCGCGCTGCCACCGAGGGGCGGTCGGACGGCCGATGCGGCCCCCGCCCCGAAGGTGGCGCCACTCGCCGCCCGCATCACGCCAGACGTCCTGGTCACCGCCCAACACGCATTAGCGGCGGCCGACGTGACCCGCATCGAAGCGCTGGCCCACGCCGCGAGCGGCCTCGAACTCGACGAGGCCCATGTGCACCTCGGGAGCGGCACGACCGAGGCCATCGGTGTCGACCCGGGCACGTTCCGGCCGTATACGCCGCAGGGCACCGCGGAATCGGATCCGCTCTGGGCCTCCGTCGCCCGAGGGGACGTCGCCGTTGCCCACCAGGTCGCCAAGGCGCTCGCGGTCCCGCTCGGCGGAACGACCACGCTGGGCACCAGCGCACCTGGTCCGGTCCGGGTCGGCGCCTATGCCACGACCGGCCTACCCGGCGTTGGCGTGGTCATCGCCCGCGCGCAGGGACGCCGGCTGGGGTTGGCGCCCGACTCAGGCCTGCTGCTGTCCACCCCCGGTCAGGACCCGGTCGTCACCTCAGCCGTACTCACCAAGGCGCTGGGCGCCGGCTTCACGGTCATCCCGCTGCGCGTCCCGCTCCGGGCCGGGCACCTGGAGTGGGTCGCCCCCGCTTTCGGTCCGATCTCCAGCCCGTTCGGCCCGCGCCCCCGACCGGGCTACCCCGGCCAGTTCGACTTCCACCCCGGCCTCGACATCGCGGCCCCCCGCGGCGCCCCCATCTACGCCGCCTCCGATGGCTACGTGCAATACGCCGGGCCGGCGAGCGGATTCGGCAACGAGGTCATCCTCCAGCACGCCGACGGGGTGACTACCGTCTACGGGCATATGTCCAAGATCCTTGTCACGAGTGGCCCGGTGACCGCCGGCCAACCCATCGCGATCGTCGGGTCTGAGGGCGAGTCGACCGGGCCGCACCTGCACTTCGAGGTGCACGTGCATGATCAGCTCGTAGATCCGCTCGCCTGGCTGTCGGCCCACGGCGTGCGGGTGTCCCGCTGAACCGCGCCCCCCGCCTCACCCCCAGGGCTCAGGTGGCCGTCGCGGCCCAGCGCCTTGCCGCGGCCTCATCGCGGGCGCTTGGCCGCGGCTCCGGCGAGGTCGTCGGCGGCCGGGCCGCGCTGCGCTTGTTCCCGGGAGTGGTCTCGGAGCTCGCGGCCGGCCGCAGGATCGCCGCCGTGTCGGGAACGAACGGCAAGACGACGACCACACGCCTGCTGGCGCGGGCGGTGGGCACCCTCGGCCGCGTGGCCAGCAACGCGGGTGGTGCCAACATGACGCCCGGAGTGGTCACCGCGCTCGCCGGTACGCCGGCCCCCGCCCCCGCTGTTCTCGAAGTGGACGAGATCTACCTGCCGCGGGTCGCCCCTTCCCTCCAGCCCGTTGCCGTCGTGCTGCTCAACATCACCCGCGATCAGCTGGACCGCTCGAACGAGACGCGCCGCATCGCCTCGCTGTGGCGCGGCCTCGGCGCGACCCTTCCCGCGGCAACGGCCATCGCCAACGTGGACGATCCGTTGGTGGTCTGGGCGGCGCTCGGCTTCAGCCGGCAGGTATGGGTCGCCGCCGGACAGAAGTGGCTGCTGGACGCCACCGTCTGCCCCGCCTGCGGCCAGCTGCTGGTACGCCGGCCCCCGCACTGGTCCTGCACGGGATGTGGGCTAGCCCGCCCCACCCCGAGCATTGCGACCGAGGCTATCGACCGGATCGTGGTGGACGGACGCCCGTATCGGGTCGATTTGGCCTTGCCGGGCTTGGTCAACACTGGCAACGCGGCGATGGCGCTGGCCGCCGCTCGTGAGCTCGGCGTGGCCCCGACCGACGCCCTGGGCGCCATGGGCGGGCTTCATGACGTCCAGGGGAGGTATCGGCAGGTGCCGTTGGGCGGCAAGACCGCGCGGCTCCTGCTCGCCAAGAACCCGGCGGGCTGGCTGGAGATGCTCGATCTGCTCGAGACCACGCCGCCGCGGCCCATCGTGATCCACTTCCACGCGCGGGTCGCCGACGGGCGCGATCCGTCCTGGCTCTGGGACGTGCCGCTGGAACGCCTGGCCGGCCGCGAGGTGCACATTTCCGGTGAGCGGGCCGAAGACGTCGGGGTCCGGCTGGCCTATGCCGGGGTGGCCTACCAGCTACACCCGGGACCGGAGCAGGCCGCCGCGCTCTGCGGCGCCGCCGAGATCGACGTACTCGCCACCTACACGGCCTTTCGCGAGTTGCTGCTCAAGGCGGGTGGCGCATGAGCACCTCCACGTTGCGCATCGCGCTGATCTACCCCGAGCTGCTGGGCACCTACGGCGATGGGGGCAACGCCATCGTGCTGGCGGCCCGGGCCCGATGGCACGGCCTGCCCGCCGAGGTCACCGAAATCCGCGCGGGGGATCCGGTGCCGGCCGGCTGCGACGCGTACCTGTTCGGGGGCGGGGAAGACGAACCGCAGGCGCTGGCCGCCGCCGGGATGCGCGGCGGGGGTCTCACCGCCGCCGTCCACGAAGGGGCCGTGGTGCTCGCGGTGTGCGCCGGGCTGCAGATCGTGGGCACCAGCTTCCCCGGCACCGACGGTCAGCTCCACGATGGGGTCGGCCTGGTCGACCTGACCACCGCTCCCGGCAGCCCCCGGTCGGTCGGCGATCTCGTCGTGGCTCCCGGACCCGGCCTGGGCCTCCCGCTGCTCTACGGCTATGAGAACCACGGCGGTCGGACCACGCTGGGCGCGGGCCTGGCGCCACTGGGCGACGTGCGCCGCGGCGTCGGCAACGGAACAGCGCTGCGCACCGACGGGGTCTGGGCGGAGGTGGGTCACGGCCTGGTGGTGGGCACCTACCTGCACGGGCCGGTGCTGGCCCAGAACCCCACGCTGGCGGACCGCCTGCTCCGCCACCTCGTGCCAGCGCTGCCTCCCTTGGCCGTCGATCAACCGCCGGTGCGGGCGGCCGAGGAGGCGAGCCGCGAGCTGCGCGAGGCACGCGCCCGGCAGACCGGCGAGCACTAATCGGGCCACTGCCGCCACCCGGCAAGATGGCCAGGTGCCACCTCCCGCGCCGCGACCCCCCGCACCGCCGACCGGTGTACGTCAACTGCTCACGGTCACCGGCCGGGATCGCCCGGGCGTCAGCGCCGAGCTGCTCGCCGCGCTCGACCAGCCCGGCATCGCCCTGCTCGACGTCGAACAGGTAGTCATCGACAGCCGGCTCATCTTGTCGGTGCTGCTCGCCGCCCCCCGGTTGCTCACCCCGCCGGTACTCGCCGGCCTGGACATCGACGTACGCGCGACCGGTGGCGACGGCGAGCCCCTCCCCGGTGATCCCGACGCACCGGGACGGCCGGCCCCACATCACGTGATTGTTTTGGGCAACCCGGTGACGGCTGTCGCCTTCGCCCGCGTGGCAGCTGCGGTGAGCGAGTGCGGCGCCAACATCGAGCGCGTGGGCCGGCTCGCCGCCTGGCCGGTCAGCGCCTACGAACTGTTCGTCACCGGCGGGGAGACCACCCGGCTGCGGCGCGCCCTGGCGCTGGTCGACGGGGTTGATGTCGCCGTCTCACCAGCCTCCCTCCTGCGCCGAGCGAAGCGCCTGCTCGTGCTCGATGTCGATTCGACGCTCGTGCAGGGCGAAGTCATCGAGATGCTGGCCGGCTACGCAGGTTCCCAACCTGAGGTGGCCGCCATCACCGCCCGGGCCATGGCCGGCGAGTTGGACTTCGAGGCTTCGCTGCGGGCCAGAGTGTCAACGCTCCAAGGCGTCCCAGAAACGGCCTGCGCTGAAGTCCTGGCCGGCCTGCAACTGATGCCTGGGGCCCGCACGCTGGTGCGCACCGTGCTGCGCTTGGGCTACACCGTAGGAGCCGTCTCCGGTGGTTTCACGCAGGTGGTGGATGGCCTCGCTGCCGAGCTCGGGCTGCACTTCGCCGCCGCGAACACCCTGGAGATCTCGGCCGGCCGGCTGACCGGGGGGCTGGTCGGCCCGATCGTGGATCGGGCCGGCAAGGCCATTGCCCTGGAACGCTTCGCCGCCGAGGCCGGCATCCCGCTCGCCCAAACCGTCGCGGTCGGGGACGGAGCCAACGACCTGGAGATGTTGGCGCGGGCCGGGATGGGAATCGCCTTCAACGCCTCGCCCGTGGTCCGGGCGGCCGCGGATACGGCGGTCAGCGTGCCCTATCTGGACGCGGTGCTGTTCCTGTTGGGGATTCCGCACGAGGAGATCATCGGCGCTGACCGGGACTGAGGCCGGCTCACGCGAGGCCGAGCGCGCGGTCCAGTTCGGCCTGCGCCAAGGGGCGCCCCGAACCCGCCGCCGTGATCATCAGTTCGGCCAGTAGATCGATCTCGTCGTAGGTGGCGCGTTCGAGGTCTTCGGCCGGCCGAGAACGCCGTCCCGTCGGAGCCAACGATCCGTGCGCCCCGGCGCCCTGGCTTGGGGCCGCACCGGGAAGTTGCTGCATAGATCGCAGTGTCCGTCCCCCCGGTGATCCGACGCCATGGTCCTTCTGAGGCATTCCCGGTGGCCATTTCCGACCCCGGTAGCCATATCGATCACCCGCGCGCCGATCATCCGCGATCGATCAGCCGCGCGCGGATGATGTGGTCAGGCGACCCGGGTGGGCGTCGACGGGTCGACCTCATCCTCGCCCGCGAGGATGTCCGCCGACGGGGGTCCGAAGCTCTCGGCGAGGTCCAGCAGCAGGGTCAACGGAATCCCGGCCGCGAGCAGGGACATCGACAGGTCCTCCGCCGGGGGTTGCTCGCCGGCCGAAAGGTCGTCGTTGGTCATGGGGCACCTCTTTCTCGTGGCGGTGGGGGACGTGCGTCGCCACTGATACTTGTTCCATCGGATCACCGCCGGGAATCCTTAGCGGGCCACGCGGGTGAAACCCGTATCAATCGCTCCGCTAGACAACCCATCCAACCTTGTCTCTGTCCTTGACAATAAGCTCGTCGTTGTAAACAGTGGCTCGCATGGTCCGGCCCGCCTCGTTTGCCGAACGAGGCCGCGTGCAGCTGCGCGGGGAGTTACTGCAGGCCATGTACGAGGTCGTCGTCGCCGGGAACTACGCCACCACCTCGATGGCGGCCATCGCCGCCCGGGTAGGGGTGAGCCGGCAGACGCTGTACAACGAATTCAAGTCCCGCGAGGGCTTGGTCGCGGCCCTGGTCCACCAGGAGAACACCGCGATCCTGGCCGAGGTGGCCGCTACCCTCGAACGGCATCCCGGTGACCTGTCCGGAGGCGTCGCCGCGGCGATCGAGACCGTGCTGCGCAGGGCGGCGGACGACCCGCTCACCAAGGCCCTGCTCGGCGGCGACCCGGGCCTGCTGCCGGTGTTCACCACCGAGGCAGAACCGTTGCTGGAGCACTCCCGGACCGCGCTGACGGCCTACGCGTTGACGCACTACCCGGCGCTGGACGCCGAGGATGCCGCGGCCCTCACCGACGCGGTGGTCCGGCTGGCGCATTCCCACATCGTGGTGCCGCACGACCCCCCCGATCAGGTCGCGGCCCGCATCGCCCGGCTCGTCGCCCGGTTCATCCAAGGAGGTCACGCATGACCACGCACGACCGGTATGTCCGCCCCACCGCCGGCCCCGGGTGGGCCTCCCCGATCAGCGGGGAAGCCAGGTTCAGTTGGGAGTACGACGAGCCCCGCGCGCGGCTGCTCTCGCTGTACCAGAAGGGGAAGGACAAGCAATGGGACGCGGTCCGGCGGATCGACTGGGACCTGGAGGTGGACCCGCACGATGTGCTCGGCTTGCCCGAACAGGCCAACGTGCTGTTCGGCACCGACATCTGGAACCGGATGAGCGACCACGAGCACCACGAGCTGGATCGGCATTTCACGGCGTGGCAATTCAGCCAGTTCCTGCACGGTGAGCAGGGCGCCATGATCTGCTCGGCCCGGATCGTGGAGTCAGTCCCCGATCTGGACGCCAAGTTCTACGCGGCCACCCAGACGATGGACGAGGCCCGGCACGCCGAGACGTACGCCAGGTTCCTGCAGGAAAAGGTCGAGCTGGTCTACCCGATCAATCCGAACCTGCAAGAACTGCTCGGGAACACCTTGACCGACAGCCGCTGGGACATGCCGTATCTCGGCATGCAGGTGCTCATCGAAGGCGTGGCACTCGCGGCGTTCGGGCTGTTACGGGACATGACCACCAAGCCGCTGCCGCGCCAGATCCTTTCGTACATCATGCAGGACGAAGCACGGCATGTGGCCTTCGGCCGCATCGCGCTGAAGGACTATTACGCGCAGCTCACGCAGGCCGAGCGGGACGAGCGGGAGGAGTTCGTCGTCGAGGGCTGCTACCTGATGCGCGACCGGTTGCGCGGCACCGAGGTCTGGGAGCAGTTCGGGCTGCCCTATGACCGGATGCAGGAGTTGACGGAGAACAGCGAATACATGCGGATGTATCGCTCGTTGCTGTTCAGCCGGATCGTCCCCTGCGTCAAGGATATCGGGCTGTGGGGCGAGAAGGTGCAAAAGGCGTACGCCGATATGGGCGTGCTGGATTACGCCGGCTTCGACCTTGACGCATTGATGAAAAAGGATGAGGACACCGCCGAGCAGCTGGACGAGGAGAGGGCAGCCGCCGAGGCCGCGATGTCCGCGCGGGTGGATGAGGTGCACCACATCATCGCCGCCGCCGGGGACGGCGGATAGCGCTGCGGCCGGCGTCCCCGAAACGCAACACGGTCCGGGCACCCCCCGGGGCCCGGACCGTGTCGTCTCAAGGGGTGATTAGCTCACCCGACGCCGACGGCTTAGCAGCCATAGCGCCGCTCCCCCACCGAACAAGGCAAGAGCGAAATCGAGCAGGATGACCGTGTGGCCACCCGTGAAGGGCAACGTCCCCGCCGACTTGGTCACCGTCGTTCCGAGCACCTGCGTCGGCAACGCCGCCGGGGGCGTCGTCACCGTGGTCGGCGGTGTGGTGGTCTTCGGTGGCGTTTTGGTGAACGTGTTGCCTTCTACCTTCGTCGGCAGCGGGCAGTTCACCTTCAACGTGGTGGCGAAGGCCGTCGTCGGATACCCGCCGCTACCCGCACCGGTTGCTTGATAGGCATACGAGTAGCCCAACAAGTCCGCATTCTTGGTCGGCAGCGTGACGCTGTTGCTCAGCCCGGGGGCGACGAGGACGCTGCCACCGGCCGGCATGGTGCCGTTGTCGGTGACGGTAAACAGCGCCGGCAGGGTAGATCCCGCCGGGTTGGTGAACGTCACCTTGGTGTTGCCGTTCTTGCACGACACCGCGACGGTCGGGGTGACCGGCGTCGGCTGGCTGCACAACGCTGAGCTGGCCGCCACCGCGGACGACGCGGGCTGGAAGACCCCGGCCGAGTCCGCGTCCATGAGCAGGACGTTGCCGGTGAAGCTGGACGGCGTCATGAACAGCGCCGGCGTGCCAGCCACGACGGTCCCCGTGGTGAACGTCGTCAGACCGTTAGCACTGACCGCCTTGAACGCGACGGGGGTGGTGCTGGCGGTGGTAACCGTCCAGTTGTCACTGCTGGTGGATGTCGTGCACTGGGTGGTGAGGGTCAGGGCCGGACCGGAGTCGACCCCGCAGTCGCTGCTGACATCCGCGCCCTTGTCCAGCGCGGTCGCGCCTTGGAAGACCTGAACGTGGCGGACACCGGTGTCGTCGGCGAAGGTGTAGTTCTCGGTCTTGGTGTCCCCGGGCTGCAGCGTCACCGAGCGGTCCGGCTCACCGGTGACCTTGATGATCAAGGTGATCGGGGTACCGGTGAAGTGCGCGGCTGGTGCCGGTCCGTTGGACAAGAAGACCTGCGCCGTACCGCACCCGATCGCGATTGAGTCCAGCGGTGCCGCCGGCAGAGTGCAGACCGCGTCCGCGGGCGCGGTGACCGTGAACGTTTGAGATTGCGCGGTCGTGCTGAACACGTAGTTGTCGTCGGTGTCGGGAACCGCGGTGACGGTCGCGCTCTGCCCGGCAGCCAGCTGGTAGTTACCTGGCGTCGGGGTGTAGTCGACCCCGGGAGTGTTGGGCACCGTGTAACTGGAACCGGCGAACCCACTGCCGCCCACGCCACACGAGGAGACCGTGAGGGTCGGCGCCACCGGCAAGCTGTGTCGGGTCTGGGTGCAGCCAGTTACCCCGCTGGCCGTCCCGGTCGCCGACGACTTCACACCATCCGTCCACACGGCGCTGACCGTGACGGACACCGAAGTGACACTGCCCGGAATGGCGGTTTGGTCAAACGCGTAGCCCTGGTTCGCTGCCAAGTTGTCGACAACCTTCACGGGCGTGGAACTGCCCGGCGAGGTGTACGTCACGTCGGCGGTGACACCAGCCGGCACCGAGGTCGTCGTTCCCACCCAGTGCACCGAGTAGGTGCCGGTCGAAGCGTCGCAGGTGGCCGTGCCAGAGACCCCCGTCGTGTGCGCCGAGGCAGCAAGTTCGCCCGCAACGATCGCGCCGGTGGTGGCCAGGGGAAGTGCGATAGCGAGTGCGGTGAGCCGTCGGCTCCAGCGCCAGTGCCGCGGTCGGGTCGTCGAAGGACGTCCCGAGGAGAGGGTAAATCGCATGGTGCTCCGTCCTTGGGAACCCGAGCCGGGTGGCTCCAGGCGCCGAGGGACGAGTCGGTCTCGCCAGTCGCTCCCCGCACGGTCTAGGCGACCGAGTGTCTCCGTTCGACCCGCCAAGGCGGGTCGCCGGTGAGGACCATGCGGATCATCGCGTCTCGCCCCGGCCCCGACGCTTGCGCGCCGGCGTAGGGGCGGGCCGGTCTCGCCATTTGCTCCCCGCGCGGCCTAGGCGACCGCGTCTTCGTGGCGACGGATGAGGTCACCCCGACTGACCGCGCGGATCAATGCTCCCTCCGCGCCGGACATCGGGTCCTGCGCGGGACGTCACCCTCGCGGATGGCGTCGTCGCTGACAGTAGCCGGATCATGACCCGCCCTGAATGCGCCGATCGGCGCAACTTTGTCACGCGCGCGGCGTATTCGGCCGCGCTACCGCCGGCCGAAGCGCCGTCCCCGGCCGGTGGCCGCCTGGAAGGCATAGAAGGCGCCCAACGCCACGAATACCCAGGTCAGGAAGCTGGTGCCCTGGTGCAGCACGGTCCCGACCCCGATCCGGGACCGGACCAGGGCGAACGGGACATGCGCCGAACGGGTGATGTTGGCGTAGGTCCCCAGCACATGACCGGCCAGGCAGCCCAGCACGGTGATCGCCGCGGCGACCAGGCCCAGCTCCTGGCGGTGCCCGGCGTACCGGGCCAGCGCCATGCCCACCCCGGCGCCCGTGATGAGCGCAATGATCGACAGGACATACCCGGAGTAGGCCAAGACGATGCCCCAGACGGCGCCGCCCACGAGTCCGACCCCCACCGCGAGGAGCATGCCCAAGGCCGGATTCGCCGCGGGGCCCAGCCGGGGAGGCGCCCCCCACGACGCCTGCTCGGGTACGGGCGGCGGAACCGGGCCGTCGGACATGGCAGCCTCTCGCGGACGGTTGGCTCGTGGCGAGCCCAGCTTGACCTCGCGTAGCGGGGATCGGGTCTGGCCTATTCGAGGTAGTCGCGCAGCTTCTGCGAGCGGCTGGGGTGGCGCAGCTTGGACAGCGTCTTGGACTCGATCTGCCGGATCCGCTCGCGGGTGACGCCGAACTCGCGGCCGACCTCTTCCAGGGTGCGCGGGTGGCCGTCGGTCAGGCCGAAGCGCAACTGCACGACCTTCTTCTCCCGATCGGTGAGGCTGTGCAACACCGACTCGAGCTGCTCCTGCATCATGATGAAACTGGCCGCATCGACCGGGACGACCGCGTCGGAGTCCTCGATGAAGTCCCCGAGGTGGCTGTCGCCCTCCTCACCGATGGGCGTCTCCAATGACACCGGGTCCTGCGCGATCTTGAGTACTTCCTCCACCTTCTCCGGCGGGAGGTCGACCTCCTTGCCGATCTCTTCCATGGTGGGTTCGCGCCCGAGGTCCTGGAGCAGCTGACGCTGCACCCGGACCACCTTGTTGATCGTCTCCACCATGTGGACCGGAATGCGGATGGTGCGCGCCTGGTCGGCGATGGCCCGGGTGATGGCCTGCCGGATCCACCAGGTGGCGTACGTGGAGAACTTGTAGCCCTTGGTGTAGTCGAACTTCTCCACGGCCCGGATCAGGCCCAGGTTGCCTTCCTGGATGACATCCAGGAACAGCATCCCCCGGCCGACGTACCGCTTGGCGATGGACACCACCAGGCGCAGGTTCGCCTCGACCAGCTTGTCCTTGGCGGCCGCGCCCTCGCGAACGATGACCTCCAGCTCCCGGCGCAGCGTGGGACTGACCTTCTTCTCAGTGGCCAGCTTCTCCGCGGCGAACAGGCCCGCCTCGACCTTCTTGGACAGGTCGACCTCTTCGATCGCGGTCAGCAGGGGCACCCGGCCGATCGACTTGAGGTACATCTTGACCGGGTCACCGGTGCCGGCGCTGCGCGCGGCGAGCTCATCCTCTTTGCGGGCGAGCGCGTCCGAGGCGAAGTCCTCGTCCACGTCCTTGGACGTGTCCACGACCTCGATGCCCTCGTCGTTGACCGCGCCGAGCACCGCCTCCATCTGCTCCTGGGCAAGCTCCACCCCGGCGAGAGCGGCGGTGATCTCCTCGGTGGTGAGGAAACCGGCCTCCTTCCCGCGGGCGAGGAGCTCCTTGACCTCGTCGATCTGCAGGTCCTTGGGCAGGGCGGTCGTACTCACGATGTGTCAGGCACCTCAGGGTCTACGGGCAACCAGGGTCGGCTGCGGGCTGCTGCCGGGGGCCGGCGTGCACCTTCTTATTGTGACGCCTCCTGGAAGTTAACCGTGCACCCACCGAGATCCTTCCCCCCTCGGGGAGCGGTACGGCTCAAACCCGCTCCACCAGCAGCGCAGCGCCCTGTCCGACCCCCACGCACAACGTCGCGAGTCCCCGGGCGGCCTGGGCGCGTTCGAGCCGGCCGAGCAGCGTGATCAGGATCCGGGCCCCGCTGGCTCCCAGCGGATGGCCGAGCGCGATCGCCCCGCCATCGGCGTTGACCGTGTCTGGATCGAGGCCGAGGCGCCGGATGCAGGCGAGGGACTGCACCGCAAAAGCCTCGTTCAGCTCGACCGCCGCGAGGTCATCCACGCGCCAGCCGCTCGCCGCGAGCACCTTGTTGGTGGCGGGAACGGGTCCCAACCCCATCACGCTCGGCGCCACCCCCGCCGCGGCCGAGCGCACCAGTCGGGCGCGGGGCGTGAGGCCGTACCGGCGCAGTGCCTCGGTGCTGGCGATGAGTACGACCGCAGCCCCGTCGTTCAACGGGCTGGAATTTCCCGCCGTGACCACGCCCCCGGTCCGGAACACCGGCCGTAGGGCGGCCAGCCGCTCGAGGCTGGTATCCGCCCGGGGGCCCTCGTCCGCGGTGACCTCCCCGCCCTTGGTCGGCACCGCGACGATCTCGGCCTCGAACAGCCCGTCCTTCTGGGCCCGGACGGCCCGCTCGTGGCTGGCCAGCGCGAAGGCGTCCGCCTCCTCCCGGGTGATGCCGTCGAGGCTGGCCACCTCCTCGGCCGTCTCGCCCATCCCGATCGTGGCCTTCCCGCCGTCCAACGCGGGCATGGCCGGGTTCACCAACCGCCAGCCCAACGCCGTGTCGTAGGTCTGCCCCGGCTTGGCCCAGGCCCGTTCCGGCTTGGGCATCACCCAGGGGGCCCTGGTCATCGACTCCACCCCGCCGGCGATGACCAGATCGGCCTCACCCGCCTTCACCATCTGCGCGGCGGTGCTGACGGCGGTGAGCCCACTGGCGCAAAGCCGGTTCACCGTGAACCCGGGGACGCTGTCGGGTAGGCCGGCGAGCAGCACGGCCATCCGGGCCACGTTGCGGTTGTCCTCACCGGACTGGTTGGCCGCCCCGAGCACAACCTCATCGATGCCGTCGACCGGGGCGCCGCTCCGCTCGATCAGGGTGCGCAGGACCAGCGCCGCGAGATCATCCGGGCGAACTGTTGCCAGCGCACCGCCGTAACGACCGATCGGGGTGCGCACCCCTGCAACGACAAACGCCTCACCCATGCCCAGCTCCCTTCGATGCCATCCAGCCTTCCATCATCCGTCGTCGGTACGGCGGGTGGGGGTCTGCGGCGGTGATCGTTGACAGGCCGGCCGCCGCGGGTGCAGCGTTGGATACGCGTCTCAGGGGGCGCGAACCGGACCCGGAGGCGCCATGACCAGCCACGACCTGTACACGATCCCCGCCGACCGGCACACCTACGACGTGCCGATGAGCGGAGATGCGCGCTTCAGCTGGGAGTACGACGAGGGCCGGGCCCGGCTGCTGGCTCTCTACCAAAAGGGCAAGGACAAGCAATGGGATGCGCAGTCGCGCATCGACTGGTCGCATTCGCTGGATCCCACCAACATGCTGGGTATCCCGGTCGGGTTCAACGAGTTAATGGGTTCCAAGACCTGGGAGCGGATCAGTCGCGATGAGGATGAAATGGTACGGCTGCGACACCATCAGGCCGCCTGGCAGATGAGCCAATTCCTGCACGGCGAGCAAGGCGCCATGATCTGCTCAGCGCGCATCGTCGAGACCGTGCCCGACATCGAGTCCAAGTTCTACGCGGCCACCCAGACGATGGACGAGGCCCGACACGTGGAGCTCTACAGCAAGTTGCTGCACGAGAAGATCGGCCTGGCCTACCCCATCAATGGGCCCTTGCAGGAGCTGCTCGACGAAACGCTGCGCGACAGTCGATGGGACATGCCCTACCTGGGGATGCAGGTGCTCATCGAGGGACTGGCTTTGGCGGCCTTCGGTTTGCTCCGCGACATGACCACCGACCCGCTGATCAAGCAATTGGTGGCCTACGTGATGCAAGACGAAGCCCGTCACGTCGCGTTTGGCCGGCTCTCGCTCAAGGACGCCTACGCGAACCTCAGCACCCGCGAGCGCGAGGAGCGCGAGGACTTCGTCGTGGCCGCCTGCTACCTGATGCGGGACCGGTTCCTCAAGGAGGAGATCTGGACCCACCTGGGCTACGACGTCGCCGACTGCGTGGCCGCGATTGAGACCAGCGAGTCCGGCGTGATGTTCCGCAATCTGCTCTTCACCCGAATCGTGCCGTGCATCAAGGACATCGGGCTGTGGGGCGAGAAGGTGCAAAAGGCTTACGCCGACATGGGTGTGCTGGAATACGCCGCCGCCAATCTGGACGATCTCATGGCGGACGACGAGCGCACCGCGGATCAGATTGACGCCGAAAAAAGGGCGCTGGACGCGCGGGTCGAGCAGGTGCACCAGACGGTGGCCCTCGCCGACTGACCGACCGCCGGGGGCCGGCCCGGCCCGGGGGACACGGGCATGGGAGGGTTCCAGGCCATGACGACGGCTACCAGCGCGCCGCCCCACGTCCCCACCGGCCTGGACCGCTACTTTCGCATCTCCGCACGTGGCTCCAGCGTGCAGCGCGAGGTCCGCGGCGGTTTCGCGACCTTCTTCACGATGGCCTACATCGTGGTGCTGAACCCGATCATTTTGGGTTCCGGCAAGGACCACGCCGGTCACGTGCTGTCGGTCGCGCAGCTGACCACCTCCACGGCGCTTGTGGCCGCCGTGATGACCGCCGTGATGGGACTGGTCGGGAACCTGCCGCTGGCCATCGCGACCGGCTTGGGGCTGAACAGCCTCGTCGCGTTCACCATCGCCCCCACGATGAGCTGGCCCGACGCCATGGGGCTCGTCGTGATCGAGGGCCTGGGCATCGTGGTGCTGGTCGCAACCGGGTTGCGTCAGACGATCCTGGCCGCGATCCCGCTGGCGCTGAAGCAGGCGATCAGCGTCGGCATCGGGCTGTTCATCGCCTTCATTGGGCTGGTCGACTCCGGTTTCGTCACCGTGCCGAAAGGCGCCGCCACCCCCGTCCAGTTGGGGGCAAGTGGCCGGCTGACCGGCTGGCCGGTCCTGGTGTTTGCGTTCGGTCTGCTGCTGACCATCGTGCTCATCGTGCGCCGGGTACGCGGCGCCATCCTCATCTCCATCATCGCCGCCACCGTGCTCTCCGTGATCATCAACAAGGTGGCGACGGTGCGGAATTGGGGGCTGATCACCCCGACCGTGCCGCACAGCATCGTCGGCCGGCCGAACTTCGGGTTGCTCGGACACGTTTCGCTGGGCGGCGGCTTCGCCCACGCCGGGGCGGTCACCGCGGTCATCTTCATCTTCACGCTGATCCTCAGCGATTTTTTCGATGCGATGGGGACGATCATCGGCATCAGCAACGAGGCCGGGCTGCTGGACAAACAGGGCCGGCTCCCCGGGATTGGGCGCGTCCTGCTGGTGGACGGAATCGCCGCCGTGGCTGGCGGGGCCGCGTCCTGCTCGTCGAACACCTGCTTCATCGAATCGGCCTCAGGAGTCGGCGAAGGGGCACGCACCGGGCTCGCCAACCTCGTCACCTCCGGGCTGTTCGTAGTGGCGCTGTTTCTCACCCCGCTCACGACGATCGTGCCGTCCCAGGCGGCCACCCCGGCGCTTGTCGTGGTGGGGTTCCTGCTGCTCACCCAGGTCAAGGACGTGCCCTGGGACGACTGGGAAATCGCCATCCCGGCCTTCCTGACCGTGATTCTCATGCCGTTCACGTATTCGATCACCAACGGCATCGGCGCCGGGTTCATCTCCTACGTGGTCATCAAGGCCGCCAACGGCAAAGCCCGCGAGCCGGGAGTGCTGCTCTGGGTGATCGCGCTGCTGTTCGCGATCTACTTCGGCATTGACCCCGTCCAGCGGGCCCTCTCGTGAGCGGGCCGGAGTCGCCGGCGTGACCGGCCCGAGCGGACGGAGCTCAACGCATCGCCAACTCGAACCAGACGGTCTTGCCGGGCGGGGACGGGACCGTGCCCCAGCTCCGCGACCATGCCTCCACCAACGCCATCCCGCGACCGGTTCCCGAGCTACTGCTGAACCGCCGGACGCGCGGCACGGCCGGGTTGCGGTCAGTCACCTCCACGCGCACGCCATCGGCCAACCGATGTACCTCGAGCAAGGCTCGCGGGGTACCCGCGTGCAGGAGGGCGTTGGTCACCACCTCGCTGGTCAGCAGCAACGCCTCGTCCAGCAGGGCGGTCAGCCCCCAGTCGTCCAGGACGGCTCGGACGAAGCGGCGGGACAGCGCCACGCTGGCAGCCTCCAAGGGGAGGTCGACCGCACGCGATCTGTCCATCGCTCCCCTAGGACGGCCATCACGACACCCCAGCTGGGGCAGGCCCCGGCAGGTGCAGCAGGGGCTGGCTCGGCCCATGGTGCATCACGGACGATAAGGGATGCGGTACGAACCTGCCCGCGCCGAGGGCTCCCCGGTTCCCGTACACGCCGGAGCGGGTAAGGGGACGGGCATGGTCCAGAGCGCGACTTCCCCGTCCGTGCCGCAGCAGGACTCCGAAGAAACCTTCGACCGGTTAGTCAACGAGGGCCAGCAACGACTGGGCCGGTCCTGGTCCGGCCTGATCGCTACCGGTCTACTCGGTGGATTGGACATCGGCACAGGTGTTTTGGCACTGCTGCTCGTGGAACACGAGTCGCACAACATCCTGCTGGCTGGATTGGCCTTTTCGATCGGGTTCATCGCGTTGACGATGGCTCGCAGCGAGTTGTTCACGGAGGGCTTCCTCATCCCCGTGGCGGCCGTCGTGGCCAAGAAGGCCAATGCCTGGAAGCTCCTGCGCCTGTGGGTAGTCGCGGCGGTGACCAACCTCGTCGGCGGTTGGGTCATCACCGGCATCGTGATCGGCGGATTTCCGCAGCTTCGCCCGGCGGCCCGTCAGGCCGCGGATTTCTACATTCATCTCGGGGTGGGATGGCGCGCGTTCGCGCTGGCGCTGCTCGGGGGCTTCGTCATCACGCTGATGACCCACATGCAGCACAGCACAGATTCGCCCGGGGTCCGACTCGTCCCCGCGGTGGTGATGGGATTTCTGCTGGGCGCAGGAAAGCTCAACCACGCCATCGTGGCGTCGCTGGTCTGCTTCGCCGCCCTGCACAGCGGAGCCTCCTTCGGTTACCTCGACTGGCTGGGCCTGTTGGGCTTCGCGACCGTCGGCAACATGGTCGGTGGTCTCGGGCTGGTGACCGTTCTTCGCCTGCTCCAGGTTCCGCACAAGGTCATCGGCGAACGGCAGAATCACAGCTGAGCAAGGCCGCCCGGACGTTTCAGCGGCACCCGGCCGTTTCAGACCAGCGCCGCCGCCAGCCTGGCGAGGTCCTCCAGGCGCAAGTCGGTGGGGTCCTCCCCAAGGACCTGCAGGCAGACGTGGTCGGCACCCGCATCGAGATGTTGTTGTACCCGGCCGCGGACCGCCTGCTCGTCGCCATGGACGATAAGGGCTTCCGCGAGCCGATCCGAACCGCCTCGGCCCAGGTCTTCGGCGCTGAAGCCCAACCTCAGCCAATGATTTCGGTAATTCGGTAGTCCCGTGTAGATCTCCAGATGCGCGTGTGCGCGGCGCAGGAACGTCTCGCGATCCGACGTGAGGACAACACCCTGCTCCACGGCCAGCAGCTTCCCCGCGCCTAGCTGTCCACGGGCGAGCGCGGTGTGCTCGGGGGTAGTCAGGTAGGGGTGGGCGCCGTCCGCGCCGTCGCGGGCGAGCTGCAGCATCTTGGGACCGAGGGCGGCGAGAACGGTGGTGGGTCGGGGCCCACCAGCAGCCAGGTAGGTCGCGCCCGCCATCGCCGCCAGATACTCCCGCATCGTGGCCACCGGCGCCGCGTACCCGTGGCCGCGCATCCGCTCGACCAGCGGCCGGTGGCTCACTCCGATGCCGAGCACGAACCGGTCTGGATGCTGATCGGTGAGCAGCCTGGCGGCAGCGTTCATCGCCATCGCATCCCGGCCGTAGAGGTTGGCGATACCGGTCGCCACCACCATCCGCCGCGTGGCCCCGAGCAGCAGGGCCGCGTTGCTGAACGCCTCTCGCCCGTATGCCTCGCCGAACCACAGCGCCGCCCAGCCCTGTTCCTCGAGAAGGGCGGCGGTGTCCGCCGCCTGCGACACCGGCAGCGCATCCAAGGCGGTCGTCCACAGCCCGACCGGGCCGAGCGCTAGCACCCGCCGGCCGGGCTCAACCGGCGGTCAGGCCGAGCTCGCACCAGACAACCTTTCCGTCCTGCGCCGGCTCGACCCCCCACGCCAGGCAGCACGCCTCGACGACCCGCAATCCACGGCCGATCTCCGCGTCGGCGGCGGCCGCCCGGGCCTGAGGGGGAGCGGCCGCCCCGTCCGAAACCAGGATGCGCACGCGATCACCGGTCGCCCGCAGCTCGAGGGTCGCCGCGCCATAGCCGTACAGCACCGCGTTGGTCACCAACTCGGAGGCAATCAGCGTGGCTGTGTCCAGCTGCTCACGATCTGCGCCCCACGTGGGCAAGGTCTGTTCGATGAAGCGTCGGGCCACGCCAACGGCGCGCACCCCGAGGGGAAGGGCGCACACCGCCTCTTCGAGCTGGGGAGCGGTCACCTGTCCACCTTGCCCCCTTTTTGG
>DASYGP010000094.1:0-16043 GCA_035999615.1 Mycobacteriales bacterium | reverse complement strand
TGGTCGGTGGGGGTGCGGGCGACTTGCCCGCGGAATGCCACGTCGAACACCCGCGGCAGATCCTCCTCCGGGATGCCTCCGCAGGAATCGTGCACGGCCAGGTAGACGGAGTCCTCATCGCTGTGCCCTGCGACGACGACGGCGCCGTCGCTGGGGGTATGCCGGATCGCGTTGGTGAGCAGGTTGCGCAGCGCGCGGCCCACCTCCGGCACGCTCACCTCGACCGGGGGGAGCGCCTCCGCGCCTACCCCCGAAAGGTGCACCCGCTTCCCGCGGGCCAGCGGGTCGGCGCTGGCCAGCGCGTCCGAGACCAGATCGCCGGCGCCGATGCGGGACACCGCGTTGCGGACCGCACCGGCGTGGATCCGGGAGAGTTCGAACAGGTCATCCACCAATCCCGACAGGCGGTCCACCTCCCGGCGCATCAGGGAGTGGTAGCGCTGCACCGTCTCCGCGTCGCTGACGACCCCGTCCTCGAGTGCCTCGGCCATGGCCCGCAGGCCGGCCAGCGGGGTGCGCAGGTCGTGGCTGACCCAGGCCACCAGCTCCCGCCGGGAGCCCTCCAGCGCCTGCTCCCGGGCCCGGGACAGCACCAGCCGGTCACGCTCGGCCAGCAGCGCGCTCCCGAGCAGCTGCATCTCGGCCGGTCCGGCCAGGGTTGCGGCGGCCGTGCGATCGCCGCTTTCGAGGGCCGCGACCAGCTGGCGCCCGGCGCCGCCGACCCAACGCGCGACCAGCAGTCCCCCCGCGACCGAAACCAGCCCGGCGACGGCGAGCACCGGCAGGAGCACCGCCACGTCATGCGCGGTGGTGAACATGGCCAGGCTGCTGGCCACCACACCGGCCGTAACCGACACCGCACCGGTGAGCACCACAACCGACAGCAGGACCGCGAGTGACCGCCGGCGGGCCCAGCGAAGCAGCAGCAGGCCCGGGAGCCCCACGCTCAGCGCGGCGGCCGCGGAGATGCCGGCCGAGGCCAGGACCGACATCACGGCCGCTGGTCCGGCCACTCGTCGCGGATCTTGAGCGAATCGGGCGCGTCGCGCCGGGCCGGCGCGTGCAGCGCATCGGGGGCCCCGGGTGCAGCGGATGCACCAGGTGCCTCGGGCGCATTGGATGCGCCAGGCGCCTCGGACGCAGCGGATGCGCGAGGCGCCTCGGACGGATCGGATGCGTCAGCTGCCTCGGGCGCCTCCCACCGATAGCCGATGCCCCACACGGTGACCAGCAGCCGGGGCCGGGCCGGGTCGTCTTCGATCTTCTCGCGCAGCCGCCGGACATGGACCGTCACCGTCGAGTGGTCGCCGTAGGTCCAGCCCCACACCTGCTCGAGCAGCTGGGCGCGGTCGAAGGCCATCCGCGGATGGCGCAGCAGGAAGGTCAGCAGATCGAACTCGCGCACGGTGAGCGGGAGCAGCCGGCCGCCGCGTCGAGCCTCGCGGGCCGAGGTGTCCACCACCAGGTCGCCACTGGTCAGCAGTGTGCGACCAGGCGTCTCCAGCGGTGCCGCGGCCCGGCGTAGCACCGACTGCACGCGCAACACCAGCTCGCGCGGGCTGAACGGTTTGGTGACGTAGTCGTCGGCGCCGAGCTCCAGGCCCGCGATGCGGTCGGTTTCCTCACCGAGGGCGGTGAGCATGACCACCGGGACGGGGCTGGTCTCGCGCAGCCGGCGGCAGACCTCCAGGCCGCCCATCCCGGGCAGCATGAGATCGAGGACGATCAGATCCGGGGAGTGGCTCTGCACGGCGGCCAGCGCTGAGGGTCCATCGGCCGCGTGGATGACGCGGAATCCGGCCCGCTCGAGGTAGCGGGTGACAACCTCCGCGACGGTGTCGTCGTCGTCGACCACCAGCACGCAGCCCCGCTCCGGGGAGGCCCCCGCAGGGGTGGCGCCGGGCGAAGTCGCGGTCATGGCCTTCAGCATGCGGCGCCGCAGCCCTGCACGGCCAATCCGGACCGGCGGCGTCAGCGGACCGTAACCGTCTGGGCCCCGTGTCCGGTACGACCGGCCCGTAATGTTTTGGGCGTGCCCGACGTCGTGCTTCCGTGCCTGAACGAGGCGGCGGCCCTGCCCTGGGTGCTGACGCGGATGCCGGCCGGCTACCGCCCGATCGTCGCGGACAACGGCAGCACCGACGGGTCGGTGCAGGTCGCCGCCAGCCACGGTGCGCTGGTCGTGGATGCCCCCCAGCGCGGATTCGGGGCGGCCTGCTGGGCCGGCCTGCGGGCGGCGACCAGCGACGTCGTCTGCTTCATGGACGCGGACGGTTCCTTCGATCCCCGGCAGTTGCCGCGCGTTGCCGATCCCATCCTCGACGGGAGCTGCGATCTGGTGCTAGGTGCCCGCCGGCCGACCCGGCGCGGCGCTTGGCCGTTGCACGCTCGGGTGGCGAACCGGGAATTGGCCCGGCGGATGAGCCGGCACACCGGGCGGACCCTGCGCGACTGCGGGCCGATGCGTGCCGGTCGCCGGCAAGAGCTACTCGATCTGGGGCTCGTCGATCGCCGGTTCGGCTGGCCGTTGGAAATGGTGCTTCGGGCCGCCGACGCCGGCTGGCGGCTGCGCGAGGTGGACGTGGATTACCTGCCGCGCACCGGCCGTTCGAAGGTGACCGGAACCGTGCGCGGGACGTACCACGCAATCTCGGACATGCGGGAAGTACTGAGCACCCTGCAGTCGGGTAGGTAAGCGGGATGCGCCTGCTTGTCCTCGCGAAAGAGCCTGTCCCGGGCCGGGTCAAAACCCGACTCACCCCTCCGTTCAGTCCGGTTCAGGCCGCCGCGTTGGCCGCCGCTGCCCTGGCGGACACCCTCACCGCGGTCAACGCCGTGCCCGGGGTGCAGCCGTTGTTGGTCCTCGACGGACTCCCGGGACCGTGGTTACCGCCGGGACTGCCGTGGGTGCCGCAGGCGGCCGGTGGGCTGGACGAGCGGCTCGGTGCCGCCTTCGACATGTGCGCCGGTGAGCCTGCCCTGGTGGTGGGTATGGATACCCCCCAGCTGACAACGGACCTGCTGTCCGCGGCGGTCGCCGGAACGCGGCAGGGCGCTGCGCTCGGTCTCGCCGCCGACGGGGGATGGTGGGCGCTCGGGCTGGCGCGGGCCGACGGTGCCTTGCTGCGCGGAATTCCCACCTCCCGGTCCGATACCGGCTACCGGCAGCGGCGACGCCTGCACGAGGCGGGGTTGACCGTGCTCGACCTGCCGGTGCTCTGCGACGTGGACACCGCGGTCGATGCCTGGACCGTCGCGGAAAAGTGCCCGGCCACGGCGTTCGCCCGGCTGCTGCGCGACTTCGATCAGGCGGGAGCTGCGTGAGCCTTGCCCTGTACGACGAGGGGCTGCGCAGCCCGGAGGTACGCATTTCAGTTCGCTACCAAGACGGTCGCCATGCGCCCCTTGACCTGGACCGCTGGCGCGGGGCGGTCACCCGCGCGGACGAGTCGATGTTGCTGCGGGCTTCCGGCTCGGTGCTGGACGTCGGCTGCGGACCGGGCCGGCTGACCGCCGCGCTCGCCGCCCGCGGCGTCGACGCCCTCGGCATCGACGTGGCCGCGGCGGCCGTCGCCCTCACCCTGGACGGCGGCGGGCGGGCGTTGCAGCGTTCGGTGTTCGATCCGCTGCCCGGCACGGGCGGCTGGGGCACCGCGTTGCTCGCCGACGGCAACATCGGGATCGGCGGGAACCCGGTGCGGCTACTCCGGCGGATCGCTGATCTGCTGACGCCCGACGGTCAGGTACTCACCGAACTCGACCCGCCCGGGACCGGGCCGGCCGTGCGCCTGCTGGCGCGCCTGGAAACCTCCTGCGGCCGGTCCGGTGCGTGGTTCGGGTGGGCAGTGGTCGGCGTCGATGCGCTGCCCGCCGTCGCGGCCGAAGCCGGCCTGAGCATCGGGGAGGTGTGGTCGGCCCCGGAACCCGGCGTGGGTCCGCGGTTCTTCGCGGCACTTCGCCCGCAGCGGCGGCAGGTCGCCGACTGAACCGGGTGGCCCGGCGCTGCGGAGATTGCACGTACGGTTCGGATGCCACGATGCGAGAGGGAACGATGAGCGTCACCACCAAG
This sequence comes from Mycobacteriales bacterium, assembly GCA_035999615.1. Classification (GTDB taxonomy): domain Bacteria; phylum Actinomycetota; class Actinomycetes; order Mycobacteriales; family CAJCIY01; genus DASYGP01. The sequence goes on along the minus strand of DASYGP010000094.1, from coordinate 11,974 downwards.
GAGCGGCCGCCACGCGGTGGAGCGTTCGGGCGGGGTGTCGGGCGCGTGCTCTCCCCGCTGCACCGGCCGTTGCCGGTGCCGCCCAGCGCCTTCCGGCAAGGACCGCTGCGGGAAGGGGCATTCACCTCGCCGCTGCACAACCGCTACGTCGCGGCGTGGCTGGGCTATGCCCTCGGCTGGTCGTTTCTGGTCTGCTTCCTGACCGGCCTGTACTCCCATCTGGTGCAGAACCCGCCGTCCTGGTTCCACAACCCGGCCCATCCGATCTGGTTCTACCGCGCCACCCAAGGCACGCACGTCGCGACCGGGATTGCCTGCATCCCGCTGCTGCTGGCGAAGTTGTGGGCGGTCTATCCGCGGCTATGGGAGTGGCCGCCGGTGCGCAGCCTCGCCCACGCCCTGGAGCGGTTGTCTTTGCTGGGGCTGGTCGGCGGCGCCATTTTCCAGCTCGTCACCGGCCTCGCCAACGTCTACCACTGGTACTTCTTCGCCTTCTTCTTCACCCCTACCCACTTTTTCACCGCATGGGTGACGATGGGCTCGCTCGCCGTCCACGTCGGCACCAAGATCACCCTCGCGCGCGATGCGCTGCGCCACCCGGAGCGGTACGAGCTGCCGGGGCGGGGAGCCGCGTCGGTCACGGATGACCCGGTCGCACCGCCGGGGCTGCTGACATCAGCCCCCGGGGGCCTGTCGCGCCGCGGGTTCCTCGGAGCCGTGGCGGCGACCGCCGGCGCGGTCACCTTCGTCACGGTCGGGGAAACGGTGACGCCGCTCGGTTCGGTGGACCTGTTGGGGGCCCGCAAGCCCGGCACCGGCCCGATGCACCTACCGGTGAACGTGACCGCCGGCGACGCGGGCGTGACCAAGGCCATCGCCGTCCCCGGGTATCACCTGGAGGTCCGGGGGCCGCAGCGCACGGTGATGTTGAGCCTGGCGGATCTCGCGGCGCTGCCCCAGCGCACGGTCCGGCTGCCGATCACCTGCGTGGAGGGCTGGAGTGCGAGTGGCAACTGGACCGGGGTGCGGATCAGTGATCTGCTCGATCTGGTCGGGGCGCCGCACCACGCCGATGTGCGGGTCGAGTCGTTCCAGCAACACAGCCTCTACCGATCCTCCGTGCTGGAGCCCTCCCATGCCCGCGACCCGTTGACGTTGCTTGCCACCCGGCTGAACGGGGCAACCCTCGCGGCCGATCACGGTTACCCGGCGCGGCTGATCGCGCCCAACCGGCCCGGTGTGCTGCAGACCAAGTGGGTCACCCAGTTGGTGGTCCTGTCGGGAAACCCGGCACATTCCCTGATTGCGCTCGGATGAGCGAGCCTGCAGATCGCTCGCGGCTGAGCGCAGACGCTGATCCCGCTGGGCCAGGCGCGCAGCCGCCCCCGTCCGACCGGCCCGACCGGCCCGAGGTGGACCCGCCCCCGTCGCGCTGGCGGTATCTGCTCTACGCGGGTGGGGCGGTGATGATCTTCATCGGGCTGAAGGGGATCCTGCACGACACGCATCACTGGGAGAGCCCGACCTACTGGGTGAAGCTGTTCGTCGGTGGCGCCCTCGGCCATGACCTGATCTTCGCCCCGATCATCCTCGGTTTGGCCTTTGCGCTGATCCGCCTGATCCCGCCGGCCTACCGGGCTCCGCTGCAGGCCGGCTTGTTCGCCAGCGGGGTGCTCACCCTCATCGCGTTGCCCGGGCTTCGGCGCTACGGCAAACCCGCGGATAACCCGTCGGTCCAGCCGGTGAACTACCTGCATGGGCTGGCCATCAGCGTCGGGGTGATCTGGTTGATCGTGCTGGCCGAGATGGGGCGGCGGGCGATGGTTCGCCGCCGGAGGCAGCGCCCGGGCGCGGCGAATGCCTGATCTACGGACCCGCGCCGGCGCCGCAGTGGCAGGGCTTTTGTGCCTGGCGGCCTGCGGCCCGGCTGCCGCCGCAAACCTGGCGGGCGGCCCGGACCCGGTCCCGCTGCACGCCGCGCCGGAACCGGCTCACGCACCACCGCTGCGGACGGCTCCCGCCGGAACCGTGATCGCGCTGCCGCCGAACAGCAGCCCGGAGGGGGCGATCTGGGATCCGGCGAGCGGGCTGGTCGCGGTGAGCCTGCGCGCACCCGACCGGCTGGCGCTGATCGATGCCGGCCGTCATCAGGTCGAGCGGCTGCTGCCGATCGCCGCCTCCGCCCGGCACCTGGAGCTGGCCGGGCCCGGTCAGCTGCTGGCCCCCGGGGAGGACACCAACCAGGTGGTGGAGGTCGCGTTGCCCTCCGGGACGGTCACCGGCACCGTCCGGGTCCGCAAGCAGCCGCACGACGTCGCCGTGGTTGGGCCGACCGACTGGTACGTGGCCGACGAGTTCGGCCAGGCGGTCAGCCACGTCGTGTCCGGGCAGGTCGTCGCGACCTTCCTGGGCAAGCTGCAACCCGGCGGCGCGGGGGTCGCCGGGGACACCGGCGCCGTCGTCGATGTCCGCAGCCGGCTGCTGTGGCTCTACCGCGGCGGCCGGCAGATCGGCCGGCTACCCGCCGGCGTCGGCCCCACCCACGTGATCGGCATCGGCGGCAACCAGGTGGTGGTCACCGACACCTCCGGCGACCAGCTGCTGGTCTACGACATCGGCGGCAACCCGCAGCTGGCCCGGCGGATCCCGCTGGCCGGCAAGCCCTACGGCACCGCGTTCGACGCCCGCCGCAACCGGCTGTGGATCACCGCCACCGGCACCAACCTGCTCATCGGTTACGACGTGACCCCCAACGGTTTGGTCCGCGCCGTCTCCTACCCGACCGTGCGCGACGCGTATTCGGTGGCCGTTGACTCGACCAGCGGCACCGTCGTCGTGGTGGGCGAGAGCGGCGCGCAGCTGCAGTTCATCCACCCGTGAGGCTCGCCACCGCCCGCGCCCAGCGCTGCTTGCTGCTGGCGGCCGCCGGCGCCGGCGTGGCGGAGATCGTGTTGGCCCGGAGGTCCGCCGCCCCCGGCGGCATCCTGCATCACCGGTTCGGCCTGCTCGGCACCCTCGCGCTGATGTGGGTGGCTTTCGCGATCGCCGCGGCGTTGCTGTGGCGGGTGCGCCGTACGCGCACCGCCGTGGTCGTCGCGCTGATTCTCGGGGTGGCGCTGCGGATCGCCGCGATCTCCCCGAAGGCCCCGCTGTCCGATGACCTGTACCGCTATTCCTGGGACGGCATCGTGCAGGCGCACGGCATCGACCCCTACCGGTACGCCCCGCTCGACCCGGCCCTCGCCCGGCTGCGCACCAGCCATTACCTGTTCCCCCCGGCCAGCTCCACCGGCACCCGGATCAACCGGCCGACGGTGCGCACGATCTATCCGCCGGTCGCCGAAGCCTGGTTCACCGTCCTGCACGTCCTGGTCCCGATGCGACTGCATGACCGGGGGTTGGAACTGGCTGGGCTCGTCGTCGACCTGGCTCTGCTCGCCGTGCTGCTGGCCCTGCTGCGGGGGGAACGGCGGCGCTGGGTGGTGCTCTACGCGCTGTGCCCCTTGCCGGTGATCGAGGCCGTGCAGAACGCGCATGTCGATGGTCTCGCGGCCCTGCTGTTGCTGCTCACCGTGCTGGCGCTCCGCCGCGGCCGGGGCGGGTGGGCGGCGCTGGCGCTGGCCGCCGCGACCCTGGTCAAGATCTACCCGCTGCTGTTCCTCCCACTGCTGCTGCGCTCGGTCGGCTGGCGCGAGCGGCTCCGACGGCTGGCCATCTTCGCGGGCGCGGTGGTGCTGGCCTACGCCCCGCACGTCGTGGCGGTGGGCCCGAAGGTGCTGGGCTACCTGCCCGGCTACCTGCAGGAGGAGCACTACGCCGAGGGAACCCGCTACCTGCTCGTCGACCTGCTCGGGGTGACCGGCAACGCCGCCACCGTCGTCGTGGCCGGAGGTCTGCTGGCCGTTCTGGTCATCGTCTGGCGCAGCCGGCTGTCGTTCGAGCAGGCCGCGATGTGGCTGTTCGCCGCCGTGCTGCTGCTCGCCACCCCGGTGCAACCCTGGTACGCGCTGACCCTCGTTGCGCTGATCGCCGTCACCGGCGAGTGGCCGCTGCTGGTGGTCTGCGCGGCCGGATACGGGGTGTTCTTCGGCACCATCCTGGACAGCCAGGCGGTCCGGTGGGGGCACCTGGGCTACGGCGCTGCCGCCGGATTGCTCGCGGTCAGCTACCTGGTCCGGCGCCGGTGGCCTCAGCCGCCCCGCAATTCGGCCGAGGCGAACTCCCGCATCCCGTCCTCGAACGCGACGCTCGCCTCGTAGCCGAGGACCTCGCGGGCGAGCGCGGGGGAGGCAACGACATGCCGGACGTCGCCCAGCCGGTATTCGCCGGTCACCACCGGAGCCGGGCCGCCGAACGCCTCGGCGAGGGCGGCGGCCATCTCCCCGACGGTGTGCGGGCTGCCGCTGGCCACGTTGTAGGGACCGGCCGCCGCGCGGTCCAGGGCCGCCAGGTTGGCTGCGGCGACGTCCCGGACGTGCACGAAATCGCGCAGCTGACCGCCGTCCTCGAACACCCGCGGTGGCTCGCCCCGCTGCAGCGCCGAGCGAAAGATGCTCGCGACCCCCGCGTAGGGGGTATCCCGAGGCATCCGCGGGCCGTAGACGTTGTGATAGCGCAGGCTGGTGGCCACGCCGCCGGTCACCCGAGCCCAGGACCAGGCCAGATGCTCCTGCGCGGTCTTGGTGGCCGCGTAGACGCTGCGCGGGTCGGCCGACGCCTCCTCCGGCACCGCCGCCCAGGTCAGCGGCCGGCCGCACGTCGGGCATGGCGGCTCGAACCGGCCGGCCGCCAAATCGTCGGTGGCGCGCGGCCCGGGGCGGACCAGGCCGTGCTCGGGGCAGGCGTACCGGCCTTCTCCGTAGAGGACCATCGAGCCGGCGAGGACCAGCCGGCGCACCCCGGTCGCGGCCATCTGCTGCAGGACCACCGCCGTACCCAGGTCGTTGACCGAGGTGTAGGCGGCGATATCGCCGATGTCGAGGCCGAGGCCGACCATCGCGGCCTGATGGCAGACGGCGTCGACGCCCGGGAGCAGCGCGGCGACCGTGGCCGGGTCCCGGACGTCGCCGACATGCAGCCGGGCCCGGCGGTCGAGGTAGCCCGGCGCCCGCGCGTCGGGCCCCCAGGCGGCCGGCAGCAGAGCGTCCAGGACGGTCACGTCGTCGCCGCGGGCCAGCAGCGCATCAACAATGTGCGAGCCGATGAACCCGGCCCCGCCGGTGACCAGAACGTGCACGTGCGGAAGGCTAGTGGGCCCCTGCGGGCGGGTCTTACCGATCGGTGACCCTGCGTCGGATCGAGTCCAGCCGACTTGCGGAGCTCGAGGAGCGACGTAGGGTCGAGAGGTCAGCGGCCGGGGTACCCGATGCCAACTCGCCCCGCCACACCCGCACCGACCCGCGGTCCTCGTCTAGGGACCGGTCCGGACCTGGAGGGCTCGTGGAACAGCAGCTTGATCTCGCGGCCGCCGGCAGGTACGTGGCCGATCACGCGTTTCGGGCGAGTCCGCCCGGCCCGGTCGGCGTGGAGGCGGAATTCTTCGTCCTCGCGGACGACGACCTGTCCCGGGTCCCGTCCCCCGCCGAGCTGCGCCGCGCGGTGGATGGTCCGGAGCTGCCCGGCCGAAGTCGCCTCACCTTTGAACCCGGTGGCCAGCTGGAGCTGTCCGCTCCACCGGTATCGGGCGCGAACGGCGCCATCACCCTGCTGACCCGGGACATCGCGGTCGTCTGCGCTCGGCTGGCCGCGCGCGGCCTGCGCCTGCACGGCGGCGGGATGGAGGCCGCCCGGGTGCCCCGCCGGCAGGTCGGCGGGGGCCGATACGACGCGATGGCCGCGCACTTTGCGGCCTGCTCGCCGGCCAGCGCGCAGGCCGGCCCGGTCATGATGACCGCTACCGCGTCGATTCAGCTGAACCTGGATGCCGGCCGGGACGAGACCGAGATCGCAGCCCGGTGGCACGCGGCGCACGCGCTGGGCCCGGTGCTGGCCGCCACCTTCGCCTGCTCGCCGGTGCTCAGCGGTCGGGCGATGGGCGCGGCCTCAGCGCGGCTGCAGGCCTGGGGTGCGCTCGACCCTTGCCGGACCCGCCCGGTGCCGGAGGCGGCGCCCGAGCGATCCCCGCGCGAGCAGTGGGCCCGGTACGCGCTCGCCGCCTCGGTGCTGCTGGTCCGCGATGCCGATGGTGGTCATCGGCCCGAGCGGGGGTTCAGCCTGGCCCAGTGGCTGGCCGACCCTGAGCTGGGGGGCCGGGCAGCCCAGATCGCCGACGTGGACTATCACCTGACGACCCTGTTCCCGCCGGTGCGCCCCCGGGGGTTTCTCGAACTGCGCTACCTGGACGGCCAACGCCTTGCGGACTGGCCGGTGGCCGTGGCCGTGAGCACCGTCTTGCACGACGACCCGCGCGCGCGGGCCGCCGCGGTGGAGGCCAGCCGTCCCGCCGCGGGCCGATGGGGCGAGGCGGCTCGCTGCGCCCTGGCGGACGCGCCGTTGGGAGCGGCCGCCCGGGACTGCCTGCAGCTCGCCGGCGAGGCCCTCGCCCGGATGGGCGTGTCCGCTGCGCTGCAGCAGGCCGTCGGTGAGTTCGCGGCCCGCTACACCAACCGGGGCCGGTGCCCCGCCGACGATCTCGGTGCAGGCGTGCCTGACCTGACCCCGCCGTCCCGGCAGCCGGCGTCCCGATGACCGCAGGCCTGCGGGAGCGGTTGGCCGCCGAACTCAGCGCGAGCCGGACCCGGACGGCGACCCTCACCGACGTGGTCGACGAGGCTGACCTCTGCCAGCAGCATTCCCCGCTGATGTCACCGCTGGTGTGGGACATGGCGCATGTCGGCAACTACGAGGAACTCTGGCTGGCCCGCGCCGCCGGCGGCCTGCCGCCGCTACGCCCGGAACTCGATGACCTCTACGACGCCTTCGCGCATCCACGCGCGGACCGCCCGGCCCTCCCCACCCTGGGACCCGCGCAGGCCCGGGCCTACCTGCGGGACGTACGGGACCGGGCCTTCGGCGCGCTCGAGCGAGCCAACCTGGACCCTGATGTCCCGCTCACCGGGGGCGGCTTCGTCCAGGCGATGGTCTTCCAGCACGAGCACCAGCACGACGAGACGATGCTCGCCACCCATCAGCTGCGCGCCGGCGCGCCGGTCCTCACCGAGCACCCGGCCCCGCCGGCCGGGGAGGGGCCGCACGACGGTCCGCGCGACGTGCTGGTCGCCGCGGGACCGTTCACGATGGGGACGAGCCTCGATCCCTGGGCCTACGACAACGAGCGGCCGGCCCACGCGGTGGATGTGCCCGCCTTCCGCATCGACCGGCTGCCGGTGAGCAACGCCGATTTCAGCGAGTTCATCGCGGCGGGCGGGTACCGCGAGCCCCGCTACTGGAGCCCGCAGGGCTGGGCGCACCGCGCCGCGGACAACCTGGCCGCCCCCATGTCGTGGGCGCCGGATGAGGGCGGCTGGTGGACCCGCCGCCGCTTCGGCCGGTTCGAGGCGCTGCCGCCGCACGAGCCGGTGCAGCACGTGAGTTTCCATGAGGCCCAGGCCTACGCCGGCTGGCGCGGCCGGCGGCTGCCGACCGAAGCGGAATGGGAGAAGGCCGCCGGCTGGGATCCGGCCGCGGGCCGAAGCCGCCGGTTCCCTTGGGGGGACGCGGACCCCACACCGGAGCTGGCCAACCTGGCCTTCGACTCCTCTCCGCCGACCTTGCGCCCGGCCCCGGTAGGCGCCTACCGCGCGGGGGCGTCGGCATACGGGGTCGAACAGCTGGTCGGCGATGTCTGGGAATGGTGCTCGTCGCCGTTCCGGTCCTACCCGGGCTTCCGGTCCTGGCCCTATCAGGAGTACTCGCAGGTCTTTTTCGGCCCGGAGTATCGGGTGCTGCGCGGCGGGTCGTGGGCCACCCACCCGACGGCCACCCGCTGCACGTTCCGCAACTGGGACTTCCCGATCCGGCGGCAGATCTTCGCCGGTTTCCGCACCGCGGTGAGCGTGACTGGCTGATGTGCCGTCATCTGGCGTGGCTGGGTCCGCCGCGCGCGCTTTCCACGCTGCTGTCCGAGCCGGAATGGTCCTTGATCCGGCAGTCCTACGAACCCCGCCGGCAGGGCCACGGAACCGTCAACGCCGACGGCTTCGGGCTTGGCTGGTATGCCCCGGGTGTGCGGACCGAGCCGGCCCGATACCGCCGTACCATTCCGATTTGGGGTGATTCTGGGCTCGCGTCGTTCGCGCCCTGCGTGCGCTCCGGGGCAATCCTCGCGGCACTTCGTTCCACCACCATCGGCGCAGCCATCGAGGAATCGGCCACGGCCCCGTTCACCCGTGGCCGGTGGCTGCTGTCGCACAACGGCGCGGTCCCGCCGAAACAGGCGCGGGCGCTGTTGCCGCCCGGCGCACCGGAACCCGAAAGCACCTGCGACTCGGCTGTTCTCGCGGCCGTGGTGTTCGCCCGAGTCGAAGCAGGCGAACCGGCGCCCGAGGTCCTGGCCGACGTCGTGACGCGGTTGGGTGCGGCGGATCCCGCGGCGCGGCTGAACCTGTTGCTCACCGACGGTGCGGCGGTGGTGGCGACCCGGTGGGGGGCGTCGTTGTCGTACCTCGCGGACCGGGGGCTGGCCGCCGGCGGTGCGTTGATCGCCAGCGAGCCCCTCGACGATGACCCCGGCTGGATCGATGTACCTGATTTCGCCCTGCTCATCGCGACGCCGGAAGCTGTCACCTGCACCGCACTGGAGGTTTCGCCGTGACCGCGTTCACGCTCGACGTGCATCTCACCGGGGAGGAGCTCGCCCGGGCCTTGGCAGCCGATGTCCGGGCCGGGTTGACCGCCACCCCCAAGGAGTTGCCGCCGAAGTGGTTCTACGACGCGGAGGGCTCGCGATTGTTCGAGGAAATCACCCGGCTGCCGGAGTATTACCCGACCCGTCGGGAGGAGGCGATCCTGGCTACACGAGCCGGGCAGATCGCCGAGCTGACCGGGGCGGACACCCTGGTGGAACTGGGATCCGGGACCTCGCAGAAGACGCGGTGGCTGCTGGACGGGCTGCGATCGGCCGGCAGGTTGCGGCGGTTCGTGCCCTTCGACGTCGACGAGATCACTCTGCGCCGGGCGGCGGCGGACATTGTGGCGAGCTATCCGGGCCTTGAAGTGCATGCCGTCTGCGGCGACTTCGAGCGCCATCTGGGCCTGCTCCCCGGCGGCGGTCGCAGGTTGATCGCGTTCCTGGGCGGAACGGTGGGCAACCTCCGGCCAGCCGCCCGCAAGGCCTTCTTCACCGATCTGCGCAGCGGACTCGAGGCGGGTGACGCGCTGCTCCTGGGGACGGACCTGGTCAAGGAGCCCGCGCGTCTGGTGGCGGCGTACGACGATTCGGCCGGGGTCACCGCGGCCTTCAACCGCAACGTGCTGCAGGTGGTGAACGCGGCCCTTGATGCTGACTTCATCCCGACCGCGTTCGATCACCGGGCGCTGTTTGACCCGGACGAGCAGTGGATCGAAATGCATCTCGTGGCCCGCGAGAAGATGACGGTCCACATCGGTGGGCTCGATCTGGCCGTGCAGTTCACCGCCGGGGAGTCGATGCGTACGGAGATCAGCGCCAAGTTCACCCGCGCCACAGTGAGCGCCGAACTGGGTGAAGCCGGGTTGGCGCTGCAGCACTGGTGGACCGATCCGGTCGGCGACTACGCGCTCTCCCTGGCCGTGCCGGCCTGACGCCCCGCTGGGCGGCGTGCGGCTGGGGCGGCGGGGCGGGAGGCGGCGGGGGCCGGGGCGCGGCGGGGGGCGGCGGCTGGGGCCGCGGCGGGGCCTTCCAAGGTCATCGTGTAGCGCTGCGTGCACTTCCGCGCCGCCCACCCGACACAATGATCACCGAGCTGGGCGGAAGAACCAGCCGACCGAAGCGGCCTTGAGGGCTAGAGCCGGCTGAGCTCGGCCAGCGCCTTGCGGGCGAGCGCCTTTTGCTCTCCGACGAGCCGATCCAGGTACAGCTTGCCGTCCAGGTGGTCGGTCTCGTGCTGCAAGCAGCGAGCGAGCAAACCTTCCCCGGTCACCGTGATGGGCTCACCGAACACGTTCACGCCGGTCACCGTCGCGGTCGACCAGCGGGGGGTGACGAACTGCAACCCGCGCACCGACAGGCAGCCCTCGTCGCCGTCCGCCCAATCCGGTGCGGGCAGCTCGACTGGTGCCGCACCGGAAAGGGCCACCCCACCGAGCATGGTCACCCGCGGGTTGCAGAACAGCCCGATTTGCTCCGGTCCGTCCTCGTCTTCCCCGGCCGGTCCGCAGTCGTACACGAAAAGACGCAGAGCGACGCCGATCTGGTTGGCGGCCAGGCCGACCCCGGGTGCGTCGTACATCGTCTCGAACATGTCTTCGGCCAGCTGGCGCAGCCGCTTATCGAACTGGCGCACCGGGTCGGTCGGCGTACGCAGCACCGGATCGCCGACCTGGCGGATTTCTCGGATCGTCACGGAGGGATCTTACGAACCGCGTCGGTAGCGCAGCACGATGGTGCCGAGCACGTCGGCTGCCGGGATGGCGCCGACCTGCCAGGAGTCGACGCCCTCCTGCGGGTTGTCCCGCTCCACCCACCAGCCGGCACCGTCGCGTCCGAAGGCCCGCTTGACCGCTGGCGTCCCGTCGGGCAACCGCACCACCACCAGCTTCCCGGGCCGAGGAGCCGCGCCCCAGCGCACCAGCAGCCGGTCGCCGTCGGCGAGCGTCGGGCGCATCGAGCTGCCGCTGACCTGCACCCGCCCGTACGGCCACCACCGACGACGGTGGGGGATACCTGCGGCGGGCACGGGAAGTAGTGTCACGGAAAGGACATCAGCCATCGACGAAAGGACCTCCCGACGTGTTCGCACGACGCACCGTCCCTGTTGTGTATGCCCATTGCGACCTGCCGTGCGGCGTGTACGACCCGGCGCAGGCCAGGATCGAAGCGCAGTCGGTCAAGGGCTGCATGGAGAAATACCACGGCAGCGACGACCACGATTTCCAGGCCCGCGCGCTCGTCATCAAGGAGGAGCGGTCCGAATTGGTCAAGCACCACCTCTGGGTGCTGTGGACGGACTACTTCAAGGCGCCGCACTTCGAGAAATACCCGCAGCTGAACCAGCTGTTCAACGAGGCCACCAAGCTCGCCGGCGGCTCGGGCACCAAGGGCAGCACCGACGTCGCGGTTGCCGACCAGCTGCTGGCCAAGATCGATGAGATCGCCAGCATCTTCTGGGAGACGAAGAAGGCGGCCTAGCACCGCAATCGGCGGACCCTGGCTCCCGGCCCGACGGATGGACCCGTCCAGCGGGCCGGGGAGCACCCGCCCGGTCGAGAGGGGGTGGTGGACCCGATGGACCGGCCGCGGTGCTCGGCCAAGGGTTGCTCCGCGGCCGCCGTGCAGGCGATCGTCTGGAACAACCCGAAGGTGCACACCGCCGACCGGGAGAAGGTCTGGCTCGCGTGCGACGCCCATGTCGAGCGGTTGCGTGCCTTCCTCGCGCTTCGGGGCTTCGTCCAATACGTGGAGCCGCTGGCCGACCGCCTCGCCCGCGGCGACGATCTGTAGGGCCCGCGACCGACCCGACTCGATCCGGCGCGGTTCTCGGTGCAGGCTGTGGCGACCGATCCCGCCGCCGAGGAGGCTGCTGTGCGTGTGCTGATGATCGCCGCTCCGGGGGCGGGGAAGGGGACGCAGGCCGACCGGATCGCGGCCCACTTCGACGTACCGCACATCGCCACCGGCGATCTGCTGCGCGATCATGTGGCCCGAAAGACGCCTCTCGGCCATCGGGTGAGCGGCTACCTGGACCGCGGTGAGCTCGTGCCCGATGAGGTGGTCCTGGACATGGTCCGGGAGGCGTTCGTCGCGGCGAGGGGCGGCGGGGGATACGTCCTGGACGGAATGCCCCGCACCATGCCGCAGGCCCGCGCCTGCTACGCGATCGCGGCTGAGCTGGGGATG
>DASYGP010000083.1:0-5142 GCA_035999615.1 Mycobacteriales bacterium | reverse complement strand
GCGCCGGGTGCTCGCGGCGGCCCCCGGATCCCGACCGCGATCATGCAAGTTCGGTCGCTAGAACCGCGGCGATTTCACGACCAAACTTGCATGATCAGCGGCTGGCCGCTCGCTTGTATTGCCGCACCGACAGCGGGATGAATATCGCCAGCAGCAGGGCCACCCAGCCGAGCGTGTAGAGCACCGGATGCTGCAACGACCAATAGCTGGGTACGGGTAGCTGCGCGTTGGTGTTCCCGAACAGTTGCCGGGCGGCCTGGGTGACCGCCGACACCGGGTTCCAGTTTGCGACGGCGCGCAGCGGGCCGGGGAAGTTGTTGGTCGGCACGAACGTGTTCGCCACGAACGTCAGCGGAAAGATCACCACGAAGGAGGCGTTGTTCACGACCTCCGGGCTGGGCACGAGCAACCCGACCCACGCCATGACCCAGGAGATCGCGTAGGCGAACAGCAAAAGCAGCAGGAACCCGCCGGCCGCCTCGAGGACGGAGCTTCGGATCCGCCAGCCGACGGCCAGGCCGGTGAGCGACATGATCACGATGACCAGGATGTTGTTCAGCACGTCGCTGCCGGTCCGACCGACCAGGACCGCGGAGCGGGACATCGGCAAGGACCGGAACCGGTCGATGATCCCCTTTTGGATGTCGTCGGCCAGGCCGGCGCCGGTGATGGTGGAACCGAAGATCACCGTCTGGGCGAAGATGCCGGGGATCAGGAACTCGCGGTATCCCACCCCCGGCACGTGAATCGCGCTGCCGAACACGTACGCGAACAGCAAGATGAACATGATCGGCGAGAGGGTGGAGAACACCAGCAGGTCCGGTACCCGCTTGATCTTGATCAGGTTGCGCTTCGCGACGATGGCGCCGTCGAGGACAGTCTTGCTGGCGCTCATCGGGCGCCTCCCTTCTTGGCTACGGCCGAGCCGTGCCGGGCGGGAGCGGCGACGGCTTCGTCCTCGGCCGAGCTGCCGGTGAGGGTCAAGAACACGTCGTCCAGGGTGGGCCGGCGCAGCGCGACGTCGAGCACCGCGATGCCGTCGCCGTCCAGGCCGCGCAGCGCCTCCATCAGCACCCCGGCGCCCCCCTGTACGGGTGCGGTCAGCCGCCGGGTGTGGTCGTCGACCACGACCGGGCCGTCGGCCAGCCGCGACAGTAGGGCGTGGGCGCCGGCCAAATCTGCCTGGGCGGCGACCACGATCTCGACCCGCTCCCCACCGACCTGCGCTTTGAGTTCGTCGGCGGTGCCGTGCGCGATCGCCCGGCCGTGGTTGATCACCACGATGTCGTCGGCGAGGCGGTCCGCCTCCTCGAGGTACTGGGTGGTGAGCAGCAGCGTCGTTCCGGCCTTGACGAGCTCGACGATGACTTCCCACATGTCGGTGCGGCTGCGCGGGTCCAAGCCGGTGGTCGGCTCGTCCAGGAACAGCACCGGCGGTTGCGCCACCAGCGCTCCGGCGAGGTCGAGCCGGCGGCGCATGCCCCCGGAGTAGGTCTTCACCGGCCGGTCGCCGGCGTCGGCGAGGGTGAAGCGCTCGAGCAGCTCGCGGGCCCGCTCCCGGGACTGCCGCCGGCCAAGGCCGTAGAGCCGGCCCACCATGTCGAGGTTCTCGTAGCCAGTGAGGTACTCATCGACCGCCGCGTACTGGCCGGAGAGCCCGATCTGGGCGCGGACCAGGCCCGGGTCCTTGCGCACGTCGATGCCGGCGACCTCAGCCGAGCCGCCGTCGGCGTCCAGCAGCGTGGTCAAGATGCGCACCGCGGTGGTCTTGCCGGCGCCGTTGGGCCCCAGCAGCCCGAGCACCGTTCCTTCTGGCACGGACAGGTCCAAGCCGTCCAGGGCTCGCACCTCGCCGTAGGTCTTGACGAGCCCGGTCGCCCGAATCACGTCGGTCACGTCATTCCTCCCCGATACAGCTGCAAGACATGCGGCGGCGCCCCGCCACGGCTGGGGAGGGGCGGTTCACCGTAACGACCGCCTCGGACAGATCCCACCGATTAATGCGGACGCGCGAGCGTCAACGCCGACCCGGCCACCCCGGTGGGTAGCAGGATCCGGCGACCGGGGACCAGCTTCGATCGTGCCCGGTGCCGGCGTCGTAGGGGTTGGCGTCCCAGCCGCCGTAGGGCTGCTCCAGCTCCACCGCGGGCCGCGTGGTGACGATCATGATTTTGGCATCCCGGCGTCGACTCAGGTAGCCAATCAGCCACCAGCAGGCGGCGAGCAGCACGAAAACGGCGATGAGAGTAGGAATCATCGGCGCCTCCTCTGCCAGCGTCGAGGCTACGCCGGAGGCGCGCCGGCAGGAATATCACGGCGGTTGCGAATCGGTGTCGAACACGCTCCGGCGAACCTCTTGACATAGTTAGTGAGTGGCCACTACCTTCGCCTCATGAGACAGAGCGCCGAGCAGCGACGGGAGACCGTCCTGGTCGCCGCCGGTGCGGAATTCGCCACCGGCGGGTTCCAGGGCACGAGCACGGAAACCATCGCGCGGAAGGCCGGGATCAGCCAGCCGTACCTTTTCCGCCTGTTCCCCACCAAGAAGGACCTATTCGTCGCCACCATCACCCGAGGCTTCGCCCGGGTCGAGGGGGCATTCGAACAAGCCTCGGCCGGCCAGACGGGCGAGGACGCACTGTGCGCGATGGGCGAGGCCTACATGGTGTTGCTGGCCGACCGGGAGCTGCTGCTCACCCAGCTGCACGCGTACGCCTCCAGCGATGATCCAGACGTACGGGCCGCCGCCCAGGCCGGCTTCGGTCATCTGTGGAACACGGTGGACCGGATCGCCGGCCTGCCGGCCGACCGGATCAAGACGTTCTTCGCCATGGGCATGCTGCTGAACGTGGCCGCCGCCCTGGACCTGTCCAGCCTCGATGAGCGTTGGGCCCAGCTCTGCGTCAATGACGCGCCCGACGACGGGTTGTGCTCGCACGACCACGTCGCCCATCCGCGCCGCTAATCCCTGCCCCGCAGTCGATCTGCCGAAATTGCCATTCCTTTTTGTCGTCTGATGTGAGTGATCAATCACTCCCTTATCCGGGACGGAGGCCAGCCATGGCCCTCAGCACCGAACTGCGCGCGCCGAGCACCGCGCACGCCAGCCGCGCACGCCGGACCACGCTGTGGACCTTCGTGGTCGCCAGCGTGGCGGCGTTCATGTCCAGCCTGGACAACCTGGTGGTGACCACCGCCCTGCCGGCCATCCGTACCGGCCTGCACACCTCGCTGGCGAACCTGGAATGGACGGTGAACGCCTACACGCTGGTCTTCGCGGTCCTGCTGCTGCCGGCCGCCACCCTCGGCGACCGGTACGGCCGGCGCCGGGTGTTCAGCATCGGTCTGACCATCTTCACGGTGGCCAGCGCCGCCGCCGCGCTCGCGCCCAACATCGGGATGCTGGTCGCCGCCCGGGCCGTCCAGGGTGTCGGCGGCGCGGTGATCTTGCCGCTATCGCTGACCATCCTGTCGGCCGCGGTGCCGGCGAACCGGCGCGGCGCGGCCCTCGGGGTCTGGGGCGCGGTGAGCGGCCTGGCGGTCGCCGTCGGCCCCGTCGTCGGCGGTGCGGTCACCCAGGGCGTCTCCTGGCAGTGGATCTTCTGGCTGAACGTGCCGATCGGTATCGCGCTGCTCCCCCTGGCGCTGCGCGGCCTCGCCGAAACCAAGGGTGCCCCCAGCCGGCTCGACGTCCGTGGCCTGCTGTTGGTGGCCGCCGGCCTGGTCGGGATCACCCTCGGCGTGATCCGCGGCAACACGTCGGGCTGGACCAGCCCGCTGATCCTCACCAGCCTGGGGCTGGGCGCGGTACTGCTGGCCGCATTCGTGGCCTGGGAGTTGCGCGCCCCCCACCCGATGCTGCCCTTGCAGCTGTTCCGCAACCGGGCCTTCGCGGCGACCAACGTGGCCGCCATGCTGTTTTCCTTCGGGATGTTCGGGGCGATCTTCCTGCTGGCCCAGTCACTGCAGATCGTCAACGGCTACGGCCCGTTCGGCGCCGGGCTGCGCACCCTGCCGTGGACCGCGATGCCGCTGCTGGTCGCGCCCTGGGCCGGGCCGCTCTCGGACCGGATCGGCGGCCGGCCCCTGCTGGTCACCGGGCTGGCGATGCAGTCCGGCGGCCTGCTGTGGCTCTCCCGGCTGCTGACCACGCACGTCAACTACCCGACGCTCGTCCCGGCGTTCGTGCTCTGCGGCGTCGGCATGGCGCTGTTCTTCGTGCCGGTCGCCAACGTCGTCCTCGGCGCGGTCCGGCCGGATCAGGAAGGCATCGCCTCGGGCGCCAACAACGCCCTGCGTGAGCTCGGCGGGGTGTTCGGCATCGCGGTGCTCGGTGCCGTGTTCAGCGCCACCG
This sequence comes from Mycobacteriales bacterium, assembly GCA_035999615.1. GTDB lineage: Bacteria > Actinomycetota > Actinomycetes > Mycobacteriales > CAJCIY01 > DASYGP01. Next base: position 788 of record DASYGP010000083.1, on the reverse strand, counting down.
GCGGATACGCCACCCCCGCGTCCTTCGTCGCCGGGAGCCGGCCAGCGGTACTCATTGGGGCGATCGTCGTGGCCGTGGGCGCGGTCGCGGCCGCGGTCATCCCGCGCCGCCCCCCGGCTCCGGCCAGCGTTCCCGAGCCCGCCGAGCTGGCCCTGGCCGGCTGACGAAAAGCAATGCGGCGCGCCCCTGTCGCGGGGGCGCGCCGCATTCTGTTAGCCCAGCGGGTCCTTCCATGCCAGCCCCGGAAACCGGGCGAAGTCGGCGTCGGTCGACCACACACCGGTGCCGTGCTCGAGCGCAAGGGCGGCAAGATGGGCATCGCTCACCAGAGTGCCGTCTCAGGCAGGCGCCGCACCCGGTCGTGCCGCGGATCACCGGAGTTCGCCGCGTAGAGCAGCTCGTTGGCATCGACGATCACGATCGGCGCGCATCGCCTTCGAGGGTATCGAGCAGCCCCGCGATGTCATCGAGTGGCAGCAGAGGGGCCCCGAGATCCGTGGTCTGCTGCCCGGCGCTCACCAGGGCGAGCTTCATTCCCTCGTGCGAAGCGGCAAAGCCGAGCCGGGCGTAGAACCGGTGCGCGGCTTCGCGCTGCTTGTCAGTGGTCAGCTGCACCAGGGCGCAGCCTCGGCGGCGGGACTCCTCGATCGCCCAGAGCATCATTTCGCGCCCCAGGCCGAGGCCGCGTTGCGCCTCCCCCACCCGGACCGCCTCGATCTGCGCGCGCAGCGCGCCCCGCCGGGCCATCCCGGGAATGAACGTCAGTTGCAACGTCCCCACCACGGCCC
>DASYGP010000054.1:0-1913 GCA_035999615.1 Mycobacteriales bacterium | reverse complement strand
GTGTTAGTTCGCTCCGGAGGGGAGGCCGGGGAGGCCGTCGATGCTGGTGGCGTTTTGCTGCGTCCGGTAGGCGGCGATCCCCTCGGGACCCTTCTTCTGCGCCCAGAGCCGCATCAGGTCCCGCTCGCCGACCAGTTCCATCAGCGGAACGCCGTACCCGCAGGAGTCGCTGACTCGGTCCAGCTCCACGATGACGACCGCGCGGGTGCTGGGGTGCGCGGGATGCCGCGCGCTCACCAGCTCGAAGTCCGCCTCCCCGGGCAGTGCGACGGTGCCCCGCCCGTGCAGCCGCACGATTCGAGGACGCTGGTCAAAGGACGCGAACATCACGCAGATGCGGCCGTTCTCGCGCAGGTGCGCGATCGTCTCCACGCCGCTGCCGGTGTAGTCGAGCCAGCCGACCCGGTTCGGCGCCAAGATCGAGAAGCCCTGGTGCCCCCGCGGGGAGACGTTCAGCCGGCCGTCCGGTGCCAGCGGAGCGGTCGCGACGAACCACATCGGTTGCGCCGTGATCCACGACGCCAACGCCTCGTCAATGCCCTCGAAGATCTTCCCCATGAGCGGAGCGTAGGAGAGAGCAGGTAGCTGTGGCCACCCCCGTGGCCGCGCGCCACTCGGTCACCCATTCAGGCGGCGTGCCGTCCTCGGGCGTGGCCGTGCTGGTGGCCGGCGGCGGCGTGTGGGTCGGGCTGGATCTGCCAGCTGCCGTCGGGTTGGCGGACGGGTTTGAGGTGCTCACGGTGCCAGCGTTGGTGGTGGTAGGCGCAGGCGAGCACCAGGTTGTCTAGGTCGGTTGGTCCGCCGTGTAGCCAGTGCTGGATGTGGTGGGCGTGGCAGCGGGCCGGGGCCCGGTCGCAGCCGGGGTGCACGCAGCCTTGATCGCGTACGTTCAGCGCCCGCCGGATGTGCGGGGGGACCAGCCGGATGCTCCGGCCGGCGGCCAGGATGTCGGGGCTGCTCCCGCCGAGTGCGGGGGGTAGCGCCGCGCGGATCGCGGCGATGATCCACCGGTACAACGGCAACCCGGTCGGGCTATGCAGCACCGGCGCGGCGCCCCCGCCGTCACCGGCCGGATGGCCGTCGGCCGGCTGACCGCCGGGCGGATGATCATCGGGCGGCCGGCCATCCGGCGGATGATCACCGGGTCGCTGGTCATCGGGTCGGCGGTCATCAGGCCGGGGGGTATCGGGTGGGTGGCCGGGTTGCGGGTCGCGGACGGCGAGCCAGCTGACCTCCGCGTCGCAGCTCATCTCCTCCAGCTCGTCCCGGCGCAGCGGACCGGCATGCGCCTCGCTCGGATACCCCGGATAGCTGCGATACCCCGGCTCACCGGCCCAATCACCACCGCTGGTGCCACTGCCGCCGGCCGGGCCGTTTGGCTGGACCGGGTCCCTGGGCTCGCCGGGGTGACTGGCCGGGCCACTGCGGCCGGCCGGGCCGTAGGGCTGAGCCGGACCGTCGGGGTTGTTCTGGCCGTTGGGGCCGGTCGGGCTGATGGGGTCGGGTGCCGCGGCCGCGGCGTCCACGTGCAGCACGAGTTGTAGGTGCGGGCGCAGCCCGCCGACGCTGGGCGCGCCCCGGTCGAGCACCACGCTCGCGATCTCCCCCAACGCGTCCGCTTTGCGCTGCCCGGCGGTCCGCGGATCCGGGATGCCGTCCGGGCCGGCCGGCACCGGCTGGCTGTAGGCGTCCAACGCGGTCAGCAGCGGCCCGGCCTGCGCCGGGGCCAGCAGCCCATCCACGGCCAGCATCCCGCCGACCGGCCGCACATGCAGATGCCGCGCGGCCCGGGCCGCCTCCGCCTTCCCCGCCCGGGTCTCATCCTCCCCGATCGCCACCAGATGCTGACAGATCCGGGTGCTCGCGGCCGGGCCCAGCGCGGCGACCTGCTCGGCCACCGTCGCCTCCATCTG
>DASYGP010000027.1:0-36223 GCA_035999615.1 Mycobacteriales bacterium | reverse complement strand
CGTCAAGCTGGGCAGCAAGCTGCTGAGCCGGCTCGCGTTCGCCATTCATTTCAAGGATTACCAGCTCTATTTCTCCTCAGCGGTGAACGCGAACAGCAAGATCATGTATAACCGCAACCCGCGGGACCGAGTCGCGAAGGTTGCGCCGTGGCTGCGCCTCGACGGCGACCCGTATCCCGCCGTGGTGGGGGGCCGCATCGTCTGGATCGTGGACGGCTACACGACCAGCGATGGCTATCCCTACTCCGAGCGGGTCTCGTTCGGGGATGCCACCGCCGACAGCACCACGAACGCCGCGAATGTGGCCACCCAGGGCGGCCAGATCAACTACATCCGCAACTCGGTGAAGGCCACCGTGGATGCCTTCGACGGCACTGTGACGCTCTACGCCTTCGAGCAGGGCCAGCCCGATCCCGTGCTGCGCACCTGGGAGAAGGTCTTCCCGCATTCGGTGCAGCCGGAGTCCTCGATACCGACCGAGCTGCGGGCGCACCTGCGTTACCCCGAGGACCTGTTCAAGGTGCAGCGGGACCTGCTGGTTACCTATCACGTGACCGACCCGCAGGCCTTCTTCCGGGGTGGTGACTTCTGGTCCGTTCCGCCGGACCCGACCATCAAGGGCAACCAGACCATCTTGCAGCCGCCCTATTACATCGAGGCGCAGGTCCCCGGCCAGACCTCGGTCCAGTTCAACCTGACGACGTCGCTGAACTTCCGACAGCGACCGAACCTCGCGGCGTTCGTCGCGGTCAGCAGCGATCCGGTCGACTACGGGACGATTCGAGTGCTGGACCTGCCCAGTCAGACGGTGATCAACGGCCCGGGCAACGTGGAAAGCGCCATCCAGTCGGATGCGCGGTTCGGCCCGACGCTGACGCTGCTGGATCAGCAGGGCTCGCAGATCATCATCGGTAACCTGCTGACCCTGCCGGTGGGGGACAGCTTCCTGTTCGTGGAGCCGTTCTACGCCGAGGCCACCAGCGGTCAGACGTTCCCCACGTTGAAATATGTGGTGGTCGTTTATGGCGACAAGGTGGGATTTGCCCCGACCTTGACCGATGCGGTCAGCCAGGCGCTCGCCGGCGGGGGAGGGGTGACGGTGCCGACGCAGTCCGGTGGCCCTAGCCCGCCGCCGCCGTCCTCGTCGGCGCCGCCGGTCAGCGCCTCGCCCAGCAACCTCGGCACCCTCGCGGCCAAGGTCAAGGCGGACGCTGACGCGGTGCGCGCCGCACAGGGCTCCGGTGACCTGGCCAAGATCAACGCTGCGCAGCAGCAATACGCCAAGGATCTTGGTGCGCTGGTCGCGGGACTGAACCTGCCAGGATCGGCTCCCACGACCGCATCGAGCCCGGCCCCACCTAGCTCGGCGCCCTCCACGCCCGGGAAGTGATGCCGGATTTGGCCCGACGGGACCCGCGTCGTAGACTGACCTCACACCGACGCGGGGTGGAGCAGCTCGGTAGCTCGCTGGGCTCATAACCCAGAGGTCGCAGGTTCAAATCCTGCCCCCGCTACAAACAAGTGCGATGTCGTTCAGAGGCGGTTTCCGGAGAGATCCGGAAGCCGCCTTTGATCGTTTGCTCGTCGGTGACCGTGGACTCCGACGTGTGGACCGGCACTGTGGAGCACGGGACGGCGCCAGATCGCGGGTTGGCGCGCCGTGTGGAGGGGTGGCGACGGCTGTCGCATCCCTGGACGAAGATGGGGCTGTGGCCGCATCCTTACCTGCGCTCGTCGAGCCGGCCGTCCTGCGCTGGGCACGTGAATCGATCGGCCTGACGACCCTCGCGGCTGAGCGCAAGCTGGGGCTGCCCGAGGGTCGCGTCGAGGCGTGGGAGGCCAGTGAGGCGACGCCCATGATTGCCCAGCTGCGGGCAGCTGCGAACGTTTACAAGCGTCCGCTGGGTGTGTTCTTCTTGCCGGAGCCGCCTACCGAGTTCGACGCCATGCGGGACTTTCGGCGCCACGTCGGTGCCTCCGCGGGAGCCTGGTCGCCAGAGCTGCACGGAGAGTTCCGGCGGGCCCAGGCGCAGCGGGAGTTCGCCCTGGAGCTGGCCGAGCTCGAGGACGAAACGCTATCTACCGATTGGAGGTTGGCAGACCTTCCCGATGACGACGAACACCTGGCTACGGCTGCTCGCGAGGTGCTGCTTCGACACGCTCCCCTGCGCCTCCCAGAGGCGGCCGCGACGCCGTACGAGCACCTCAACGCGTGGGTGGCCGCTCTCGAGGAATCAGGTGTGCTGGTCCTCGCGACATCTCATGGCGGGGTGACCACTCAGGAGATGCGGGCGTTCTCGCTGTTCTTCGACAGCCTGCCCGTCATTGTGGTGAACGGCAGCGATTCCCCCCGCGGCCGGCTGTTCTCGCTCCTGCATGAGTACAGCCACTTGCTGCTCCACACCGGTGGCCTCTGCGACACCGTGACCGACCAAGCCGCGACGACGACGGACCGCCGGTTGGAAGCCAGGTGCAACGCCGTGGCCGCCGCCATCCTTATGCCTCGCCAGCCTGTCCTCGCCATGCCCGGCGTCGGTGCCCGCCGGCGCGCGCCGGATTCATGGTCCTACGAAGCACTTCGCTCGGCGGCCGCGCCGTTCGGGGCGAGCGCTGAGGCCTTCCTGCGCCGGCTGGTCACCCTCGACCTGGTCCCCGCGGCCTTCTACCAAGCCAGGCGGGAGGACTTCCTTACTGCGTACGCTGACGACGAGGCGCGCAGCACCAACAGTGGGGGCAACTGGTACCGCAACACCGCGCGTGATCTCGGTAAGGGCTACGTGCGCAAGGTAGCGAGCGCGCACAGGCGTCGGATCATCGACAGCTACACCGCCGCCTCGTTCCTCAACGTCAAGGTCGGGCAGATCGGCCGCCTTGCTGAGGCCGCTGCTCTGCAGACCACGGCGTAGCAGCGGTGGCGATCGGGTTCTCGTTCGACACGAGCTCCTTGTTGAAAAGGCGACGTGACCTGCTGCCGCCCGAGGTGTTCACCACGCTGTGGACCAACGTTGAGGCAATGATCGCTGCCGGGGACGCGCGCGCCGGGCTCCATACGCTGAGCGTCTCGAAGCTCTCGACCCTGCACCTACCGATCCCGAGTTTGGAGACCCAGGCTGGTGCCGTGGAAGCGATCCACGAGGTCCGCGACTCGCAGCGGCGTCTCGACGTCGCTATCAGTTCGTCCGTTGACCGCGGAGCCACCCGCAGGAGAGCACTCTTAGGAGCCGCGTTCTCTGGGCAGCTGGCGTGATGACCGCGGAACTGCTCGGTCGTGAATTCCGCAAAGTTTTCGCCCGCCGTCGGGTCGAGTCGATGGTCGATCGGAGATCGTTTGAGCGTGGGCAGCTCTACGCCGCGAACGGTCGTGTGGGCAAGTGGACGGCCACAGAGTCGAGTGTGAAGGCGAAGGTGCGCGGCGCGTCGTCATACCAGGTGAAGCTCTCGCTGGATGACGGCCAGGCGACGTTCGATTGCTCGTGCCCGGTGGGGATGGAGGGCAGGTTCTGCAAGCACGCCGTCGCGCTGGCGCTCGTGGTGACCGACACGGTGCCTGACCAAGATCAGCAGAACGAGGTCGTCATTGATATTCGTCGCTACCTCGCCGGTCTCGATCACGAGTCCCTCGTGGATTTGCTCGTCGAGCGTGCCGCTGACGACGATCATTTTGACGCGAAACTGCGGATGTCGGCCGTACGGGCGACGCCGGGAACGCCGTCGATCGCCGTCTTCCGGCACGCCCTCGACGAGGCGTTCGTGGTAGGCGACTACGTTGGCTACCGGGAGATGTACAGCTATGCGGCCAACATTGAGTCCGTGCTGGACTCGCTGCTGGAGTTGCTCGGCGACGGTCAGGCGGAGGCGGTCATCACCTTGGCCGAGCACGCGCTCGACCTAGCCGAGGAGGCGGTCGGCTACGTCGATGACTCCGACGGCTGGATGTCCACGATCGCGGACCGGCTGCAGGAGTTGCACCGAGACGCCTGCAAGGCGGCCAAACCGGAGCCGGTAGAACTTGCCCGCACCCTGTTTGCGAGGGAGCGCAACTCTGGCAACCTGGACCTGTTCTACGGCGCGGCGTCAACGTACGCGACGGTCCTAGGGAAAGAGGGCGTCGCCGAGTACAGGCGGCTGGCTCAGGAGGAGTGGGAAGCGCTTCCTGCATTGAGGTCGGGGCAGGAAGAGCGAAGTTATTCCTCCCGGCGCTTCCGGATCACTCACATCATGGAGACGCTCGCCGAGATGAGCGGGGACGTCGACGCCGTCGCCGCGGTACTCGCCCGGGATCAATCGTCGCCGTACCAGTTCGTGCGCATCGCTGAGCTCTACCGGAATGCAGGCCGGTTCGACGACGCGCTGAATTGGGCCGAGAAGGGGCTGGCGATGCATGGCGGGTCGGACTCGCGGCTGGTCGAAGCCGCGGCTGAGGAGTATCACCGGGCGGGCCGCGGCGAGGACGCTGTGCGGGTCGCCTGGAATGCCTACGACGCCGCGCCGACCTTGCGAACCTACGGTCAGCTAGCCGAACAGGCCACGCGTGCTGCGCGATGGCCGGACTGGCACGACAAAGCCCTCGCGCTGCTGCGCGGGCGCATCGCGCACCAGGACCGCAATCCGGCTCGCGGCCGCGGGCGTCGCTGGGTCGCTACCGGTGCGGACAACTCCTCCCTGGTCGAGGTCCTGCTGTTCGACGATGACGTCGAGCAGGCATGGGCAGAGGCCAAAGCGGCTGGTTGTCGCCGAGACCTTTGGCTCGAGCTCGCTCGCCGTCGCGAGGGAGAGCATCCGCTTGATGCGATTCCGATCTGGCAGGGTGAGATCGAGCGGATTATCGATGCGAAAAACAACCAGGCGTACGCCCAGGCAGTGGGCTTGGTCCTTCGGGTGCGCCGGTTGATGATCGCCGCTGATCGCGACGCCGACTTCCGGCCGTACACGACGAAACTGCGCGCAACGCACAAGCCCAAGCGCAATTTGATGAAGCTGTTCGACGAGCGGAGCTGGTAGGTGTCTGACGGGTGACCTACCGGCACATCCTGGAGCAGCTCGCACGACTGCCCGGGACGCTGGGGGTGATCTTCCTGACGGCAGAGGCCGCTGCCGAGTTCCAGCAGCGAGTCGTTGCGTCTGGACGTGGCCCGCGACCCCGCCGGTTGAGCCAATCCACCGGTGGCCACCGAGTCCGCAGTCGGCTAGCGACCCCGCAGTGGAGCGATATCGTCGTTAGTTGATCACCGCAGCGACGATTTTGCTCCATCCGCGCGCCATATCGCTCCACACCCGGCAGCTCAGGGAACGCGGGCCAGCTCAGTGCAGCGCTCCACTCGGATCAGCGGTCAGTGCGCGATCACGCGATAGCAGCCCTGTGAGCTCGGGATCCGCGAGACCGGGCCAGCAGGTTGCGCTTGGCAGCGTGATGGGACCACCTACGTGGAGCGATATCGTCGTTAGTTGATCACCGTGGCGACGATTTCGCTGCATCCGCACGCGATATCGCTCCACGCCGGCCAACTTGATTGATCTGACGAGGGCACGGACCAACTCGGTCATCACACTCTCGTGTCGGGCCCCGCCGGTGCCTAGTCCCCTTGGCAGTGCATCGTGCCCTCGGGGCTGAAGACGTACGCGAACCGCGCTGCCTCCAGCATTGGCATCAGCGGCCCCCACGGCGCCGGCCAAGTGCTATGCGGCTGCGGCGGTCAGTTGCCGCTCCGCTTGCTCGTCCAGTTCGATGTCGGCGACCGCGAGGTTCTCCTCGAGGTGCCCCCGCGAGGAAGTGCCGGGAATCAATAAGACGTTGGGTGCCAGGGCCAGGGTCCAGGCCAGCGCAACCTGAGCAGGGGTGATGCCGAGTCGCTCGGCGTTGCGGCGCACCTGCTCGTGGCCCAGTACGGGATTGTCCCGCGCAAAGCCGGACCCCAGCGGGAAGAACGGCACGAAGGGGATTGCCCGGGTGGTGCATTCGGCGAGGACGGGCATCGAGGAACGGTCCACCACGTTCAGCGGATTCTGGACGCAGGCCACGGGGGTGCGCGCCAGGGCGTGCAGCAGCTGCTCGAGGCTGACATTGCTCAGGCCGACCCCGCCGATCAGTCCGTCCTCACGCGCCTGGATCATCGCGTCGAGTTGGTCATCAAACCGTGCGTCCAACGCCGCACCGTCCATGAGCCGGAGGTTGACCGCGGCGAGCTGCTCGACGCCGAGGCTACGTAGGTTGTCTTCGATGCCGCGCCGAAGTTGCGCGGGCTCGTCGTAGGCGAGCCAGCCGCCGGACTCGTCGCGACGCGCCCCCACCTTGCTGACCAAGGCCAGGGACTCGGGGTAGGGATGCAACGCCTCCCGGATCAGGTCGTTGGCCACGTCCGGCCCGTAGTACTGGGAGGTGTCGATGTGATCGACACCTAACTCCACGGCCCGGCGAAGCACGGCCAGCGCCTCGTCACGGTCACGCGGTGGACCGAATACGCCGGGCCCGGGGAGCTGCATCGCGCCGAAACCGACACGTGCCACGGAGAATTGGCCCAGGGAGTAGCGCTGCATCAGCGGAGGCTACCCAATGGGCCGTGGGCCCAGCGAGACGCTTCGACGCCTGCCGACGTGACCGGGGCCGGGGTCGGGGTCGGGGTCGGGCTAACGCTAACGGGCCACGGGCGCGACCGTCCGAGCTCCGGTCGTGACCGCCGGCGTGCGGAACGGAGTCCGCGTGGTGGCGCGGCTGGCCAGCCAAACCTCCAGGTCGTTCGGGGGAACCGGACGCAACAGGTAAAAGCCCTGCGCTTGATCGCAGCCGTGCCGCCTCAGGGCGGCGAGGGTGGTGGCGTCTTCCACCCCCTCGGCGACCATGCGCAGGCCGAGGCTGTGCGCCAGCGAGATGGTGGAGATGACGAGCGCGGCAGCCCGCTCGTCGTCGGCCATCGGGGACACGAACGAACGGTCGAGTTTGAGCTCGTCGATGGGAAGCTCCCGCAGGTAGGCCAGCGAGCTGTACCCGGTGCCGAAGTCGTCGACCGAGATCTGCACGCCCAGGTCGCGCAGCCGCCGCAAGATGTGCGTGGCCCGGCTCCGGTCGGCCATCAAGAAGTCCTCCGTGATCTCCAGCTGCAGGGCGCTGGCGGGTAGATCACGGGCCGCCAGCAGCGCGGCGACGTGCTCGGGCATGTCGTCATCGACGAGCGAGCTGGCGGAGAGGTTCACCGCAACGGTGAGGGGTCGGCCGCGGGCGTGCCAGACCGCCGCCTGGTTCAAGGCCATTTCCACGACGAGCTCGGTCAGGGCGCGCATCAGGCCGGCTTCCTCGACCAGACCCAAAAAGCTCGCGGGGTAGAGCAGCCCACGACTCGGATGATCCCAACGGACGAGGGCCTCGACGCCGCGGACGGCACCGGAGTCCAGGTCGACCTTCGGCTGGTAGTGCAGCACCAGCTGGTTGCTGGACAGGGCAGCACGCAGCTCCTGCAAGGTGCGTAGCCGCTCGTCGCCGTTGCTGTCGTCGGCATCGGTGTACACGCGGTGCCCTTCGCGGGCCCGCTTGGCCTTGTACATGGCGATGTCAGCGCGCCGTAACAGGACGCTGAGGTCGTTGCCGTGCTCGGGCGCCAGCGCGATCCCGATGCTGGCGTCTGTGGCGAGCATGATGTCCCCGAGGTCGAATGGTCTGGCGAGCGCCGCGTGGATCTTGATGGCACCGGCCTCTGCTTGCTCACGGTCGGCCCCGACCAGCAGCAGCGCGAACTCATCACCGCCGAGACGCGCCAGCAGGTCGCCGGCGCGAAGCTGCGCCGACAGCCGCGCGCCGACATCGACCAGCAGTTGATCCCCGACCTGATGGCCGAGGCTGTCGTTGACTTCCTTGAATTTGTTCAGGTCCAGCAGGAGGAGCGCGGTCGGCGCCCCACGGCCGAGCTCTTTTTGGACCAGGGAATAGAAGGCTCGGCGGTTCGGCAGCCCGGTGAGGTCGTCGGTGGTGGCCTGCCGCCGGAGGTCGGCCACCCGCCGTAGGTGACGGAATGCGAGCTCGGTCCGCCCGGCGGTCGCCACGACCGTCATCGTGGCCAGCACCACCGCGACCATGGAAACCCGCGTGACGGTGCCGGCGACGAGCACGGCCAGGCTGGCCGCCGTCGCCACGGCGGGGACGGCCAGCGCGGCCGGTTGCCCGGTACGTCCAGGGGTGGGTCGGCGGGCCGGGTCGCGGGCCCACAGCGTCATCAGCGTCAAGCCGACCGCCCACAACGCGTCCAGGGGAGTCCCGACGGTGTAGGTACCGTGCGCGATGCGCAGGTCGTAGACGACGTCGGTGCAGGCGAACAGGGCGAAGCCGGCCAGCAGCGGCAGCCAGGACCGGTGCAGTCGCAGGCGTTGCAGCGCGGCGACCGCGACGACGGCGAATACCAACAGCAGGTCGAAGATGGGATACGCCAGCGTCACAGCGGCCGATCCGGCCGGGTGGGCGAAGACGGGTTTGAGCAGCACCGCGATGACCGCCGCCGCGGCGAGGCCGCCGAGCAGGCTATCCAGCCAGATGGCTCCCCGCTCGGTCCGGTGCTCGCGCCGGACGGCGAGCATCACGGCGATGAGCACTGCGGGGTAAAAGGACAGGTAGCCGAGATCGGCCGCGGACGGGACCGGAAGCTGGGTGCCATGGATCTCCGCCAGAACCAGCACGACGTTGCCCCCGGCGAACGCTGTGCTGCCCACGGCGAGCCACGCGACCTCGCTTCGCCGTCCGTGCGCGCCGGGCAACGACAGCCAGCACACGAGGGCCGGCACGAACTGCGTCCCGATGCAGAGCCAGCCGTCCACCAGCGGCTCGAACTTGGCGCCGTGCACCGCCAACGCGTACAGGTAGGTGACCAACAGCAGCCACATCACGACATGCGCGCTCCGGAGCAGCACCGTCCGGCTCACCCGGGTCACGGAGGAGCTGACCGTGGAGTGCCTGCGCAGGCGCCGGCGCGTCGATGCATAGCGTCCGTCCTACCGATCGAAAAGGGACATCAGCAGCATCGACGTGATCGCGGTGGGGCTTGAGGCGGCCAAACCGGAGGGCTCAGGTCTCCGGCAGCAGGCCTGCGGCCGCAAACATCCGCGCGTAGATCTCCCGGATCACGGGCTGCTTGCGGGCGTTGTAGGCCATCACCGGGCCGCCGCCAGGCACGGCGGCCCGCTTCGCCTGTTCGTAGCTCAGGCGGTCCTCGGGATGGCTGCGCAGCCAGTCGCGGAACATCCGGTGCCGGACCGGTTCTGCCGAGTGCGGCCCGAAGACGTGCAGGTTGACGCGGGGGACCTCCAAGCGGAAGCAGCGGTGCTGGTGCCAGCTCGGCTCCCTGATGCTCAGCCAGTAGCCGAGGGACTCGACCGGCGGGGCGTAGGCCGCCTCATCCGTCGGGTCCTCCACGATGAGGTCGATGTCGATGACCGGTTTGGCGGCGATGTCGGGTACGGCGGTCGACCCGACATGCTCGACACTCAGGGCGACGGATCCCAGGGCTTCATGCAACCGACCGGCAAGCCGCTCAAACAGATCCGGCCAGCCGGGATCGTAGGGCACGAGATTCACCGGCTCCACCGGAGGGGCCCCGGCAACCCAAGGGTTCTCGTCGGGATCCGGCTCGTGCTGCCGGATGATCTCCTCGGCCGTGGGCACCGCTGCCTCCAGTGGTCTTCATCGGACCTTGACTGCATCCTCCGATCCGAGCAATATACCCCCTAGGGGTATTAGCCGTCGAACCGGAGGGGTGAGCATGGAGCGTGGCTATACCGCGAACAAGGAGGCGGTGCACAAGCGGTTGCGTCGGGTCGAGGGTCAGGTCCGGGGCCTGCAGCGGATGGTGGACGAGGACCAGTACTGCATTGACATCTTGACCCAGATTTCCGCGACCACGAGGGCCCTGCAAGCGGTGGCGTTGGATCTGCTGGAAGACCACCTGGGCCACTGTGTCACCCATGCGATCGCCGGTGGGGGCCCCGATGCGCAAGAGAAAATCCGTGAAGCGGCGGCGGCCGTGGGACGCCTCGTCAAGTCGTGACCCGTGATCGGCGATCGGCACCGGCCACATGCGCGAAGGGAGTGCCGTGTACGCGTTAGACACGATCGGCCGCAGTTTGTCGGACGGCTTCGGGATGTTCTGGGAGACCCTGTGGGCGCTGGTGCTGGGGTTCGCCCTGTCCGGCGCGGTGCAGGCGTTCATCTCACGCAGCCAGATGCAGCGTTCGCTGGGCGATCACCGGCCGCGGACGGTCGCGAAGGCATCACTTTTCGGCGCCGCGTCCTCGTCCTGCTCCTATGCGGCGGCGGCGCTGGCCAAGACGCTGTTCTTCCGGGGGGCGGACTTCACCGCGGCGCAGGCATTCATGTTTGCCTCGACCAACCTCGTATTGGAACTGGGCATCGTGATGTGGCTGCTGATCGGTTGGCAATTCGCTGCCGCCGAATTCATCGGCGGCGCCATCATGATTGCGTTGCTGGGTTTGGTGCTGCCTCGGGTGGTGAGTCCGCAGCTGCAGGAACAGGCGCGGCGGCGGATGGTTGGAGGCGGGAACCTGACGCCCGATCCCGAGCCGCACCCCGACGAGCCGCACCCCGACGAGTCGCACCCCGACGAGCCGCAATCGTGGCGCCACCGAGCCCGGTCACTAGCTGGCTGGTCGGATGCCGCGGGCTACACGATTAGCGACCTGACGATGCTCCGCAAGGAGCTTGTCGTCGGCTTCGTAGTCGCGGGTATTGCCGACACGGCCGTTCCGATCAGCTTTTGGAAGTCGCTCTTCCTGGCCGGACACGGCTTCGGATCCGCGCTGGAGAATGCCGTGCTCGGACCGTTCCTCGCGATCATCAGCTTCGTCTGTTCCATCGGCAATGTGCCGTTGGCCGCGGCCCTTTGGTCGAGCGGTATCACCTTCGGTGGCGTGATCGCCTTTGTCTTTGCCGACCTGATCACCTTGCCGTTGCTGCTCATTTATCGCAAGTACTACGGCACCCGGCTCACCGTCAGATTGCTTGCTGTGTTCTGGGCAACCATGAGCCTGGCCGGCCTGCTCACCGAGTATCTGTTCAAGGCAGTCGGCATCGCCCCGGCGCCGTCCACGTCCGGCCACGGACTGGTCGGCCGAAATGTTTATGGCTGGAACTACACCACCGTTCTCGACGTCGTCGCGCTGGCCGCTTTCGCGGGTTTGTACTGGCTCTACCGCCACCGGGATCGCTTCGGCGGGGGCGGGGATTACGCGAAGGACCCGGTCTGCGGCATGCAGGTGGAGACCGCGCACGCGCCGGCCACGGCGGACGTGGCAGGGGAGCGGTTTTACTTCTGCTCCGACGGCTGCCAGCACCGGTTCACCGGCGACCGGAGCAGTCAGGGGCCGAGCAGCGTCCGGTAGACCCGTTCCTCAGTGGTTGGGATCGGGCCCTGGATCCCCGCCGGCGCCGCGGACGACCAGCCGGCCCAGGTACATTTCCCAGCCGGCGCGGTGCTGCTGGCGCTGTTCGTCGCCAGGCAGCCCATAGTGCCGGAGCACGACGAGGGTCCCGCCGTCCTTCTCCTCCAGGGTCACGACCACGCGGGTGCTGCCGGGGGCGACAGCGTGCTCGTGTGACCAGCCCCAGGTGAAGACCAGCCGGCGCGGCGGATCCACCTCCACGAACTGGCCCACCGCCTCGACGCCGCCGCGGATGCCGACGCGGTACGCACCGCCGGGAACCGGCTCGATGGTGGCGTTGCTGCCCATCCACTCGACGTACCGGGCGGGGTCGGTGAAGTAGGGGAAGACCGTGCGGGGCTGGGCCGCGATCTGCACCATCACCTCGATGGGGTCCGGTTCTGTCATGACTGGTCCCTGTCTTTTTGTTCGGCTTCGGCGAGGTCTTTGATCTGGTGAAGGCTGGTACGCCAATGCTCCTGGACGATCGCCCGCAGCGACCCGAGCGCGTCCTGGTTGGTCTGGTAGATCCGGCTGGTCCCCATCCGCCGCTCGTGCAGGAACCCGGCCTGCTTGAGGACGGTCAGGTGCTGGCTGATCGCGGACCAGGAGACGTCGAACTCGGCCGCGATCTGACCGGCGGACAGCTCCCGATCCCAGATCAGCTCCAGGATGCGCAGGCGCCGCGGCGCGGCAATCACCTGCAGCGGCTCCATGGCCTGCTCCCTTCCCGTCGCGCAGGTCTCCAGTCAAGCGGCATCCCGTGGGTTGTTATTTTAGATCCTACTGAAATAAGCTGCACCGGCAGCCCACATCGCAGAGGAGACCCGTATGAGCCGCTCGATCACGTTGACCATCGACGTTGAGGCCGACCCGTCCCACGTGTTCGAGGTCGTGTCCACCACCGACGGACAGCGCGGGTTCTGGACCACGGACTGCGAGGTTTCCACGGAGCACGCGCGCTTCGGCTTCGCCAAGGCGCCCGTCGATCTGGAGACCGACGTGCACACCGAAGCGGACACATTGGTCCGCATGCGGGTCAGTTCCGGTTTCCCGTTCTGGGAAGGGTCCACCTGGGAGTGGGAGCTCGCGCCCGCGGCCCAGGGCTCGGGCACCACGGTGGTGTTCCGGCACTTCGGGTTCGCCGAGGGCTATCCGGAGGCCGACCTCGGCCGCACCGCCCAGTCCTGGGCCATGATCACGGACCGGCTCGACAAGTACGCGGTGACGGGCGTCGCGCAGCCCTTCTTCCCCGAGCCCGGCGCCTAGCCGAGAAGCGCCCCGAGCACAGATCCGCACCGCTTCACCAATCGACAGGGAGAGCAAGATGACGAAATTCGTGGTCCTTTACAACTCGACGGTTTCAGCCGGGGAGCAGATGGCCAACGCCAGCCCCGAGCAGGCGCAAGCGGGCATGGAGGCCTGGATGGCGTGGGCGGCGTCGGCCGGCGACGCGATCGTCGATCTGGGTTCGCCGTTGCAGGCCAGGACCTGCGTCACGGCTGAGGGCGTGTCGGATGCGCGCAATCAGGCGTCCGGGTACTCCGTGCTCCAGGCCTCGTCCACCGACGAGCTCGCGACCCTGCTCGCCAAGCACCCCCACCTGGGCATGCCGGGCTGTTCGATCGATGTCCTGGAGGTCCTCCCGATCCCGGGGATGTAGCAACTAACCGCAACTCACCGCCACGGCCGTGGGCGAGCCGGCGGCCGTGGCGGCCGTGGCGGCCGAGCCCGGCGTGGGCGTGTCTGCACCGGGGGGTGCAGCCCCACTGGGCGGCGCAGCGGGGCTGGGCGGCGCAGCGGGGCTGGGCGGCGCAGCCCCGCTGGGCGGAGTGCTGGCGAGCTGTGCCGGGGTGGTCGGCGGCTCCGCGGCCGACGTCGGTGACGGCGTTGTCCGGGGACAGGGCACGCCGCCGGACGGGGTGAGGGTGATCGCTGTCGTCATCGTCGTCGGCGGCGCCGCCGGCCGCGACGCACCGCGCGGCGGCGGTACGGCGATCGCTGCTGCGGGTCTGTCGGCGTTCGCCGTGATCGCCGGGGGGGCACCGGGATTGACCGGGGGTAGCGCCCCGCCGGGAGCCGGCCCGACCGGCACCGTGACCACCAGCACCGGAGTGCCCCCGTATAAGGCTTCCAACCCAAGCACGCTCGCGACGTAGCTGCCGGACTGGTTGTAGCTCAGCACCGCCCGCACCTGACCGGCCGGCGAACGAAGCTCGGTTCCCGCGGCGCACAGGTAGTTGGCGGCCGCCCTGGCCGCGTCGTAGATGTTGAACGGATCCGCCACGCCGTCACCGTTCCCGTCGGCCGCGTAGCGGGCCCAGGTGGAGGGAATGAACTGCATCGGCCCGACCGCGCGGTCGTAGACCGGGTCGCCGTCAAGGACGCCGCGGTCGGTGTCGAAAACCCGCGCGGTGCCGTGGCCGTTGAGCTGGACGCCGATGATCCGCGGGCTGGATAGGCCATTGCCGAGCAACACCGAACCGGCGAAACGGCCGTGATCGGATTCGACCCGCCCGATGGCGGCCAGCAGGGGCCAGGGGAGCCCGCAGGCGGGATGCTCGCGATTGGCGAGATCGGCGGCGTGCCGGTAGGCCGCCAGCGCGACGGTCGGGATCCCGTCGTAGGCCAACGCGGCGGCCGCCAGCAGCGGTCGCGGGGCAGCGGCCGCGCGATGCACGGCTGGGTTCCTGGCTGCGGCTTTCGGACCGGCCGGCCTGCTGCGCCGTGGACCGCGGTCCGCGACCTGCACCATCCCTGATCCGGCTCTGACCGCGGCCATCCGCGCAACCCGGAAGGTCGCACCCGGCGATGCGGAGGATTGAGCAGCCGCGGCGGTCAACGGCAGGCAGAGCGCCAGCGCCACGACGGCTCGGGCGCGGGGCGTCAGCACCGAGGGCGCCCGATGGCGCGCCCGTTCTGTGTGCACAACAACCCCCAGGAGCGAGCGAGCACCACCCATTTCGGACCCGGTCCCACCGAAGGCGTTGGGCGGGCTTCGCGCACCCGGTAATCGCACGACCGCAGAACCTCATCTGGATGACGGCGCCCCCTCCGTCTGGGGGATACGTGGCAAAAGCCCGGCGGGCAGACCGGACGAATCGCCGCATTATTTGCTCGGTAGCGACCGCACAGCGGTGCCGCTCCCGGCAGGAGTAGGCGCAGCACCGGGCGCGGCCGAACGCGCCCACTCGCGCCGTCTCGAGCCGCCGCTAGCCTCCGGGGCATGGATGAGCAGGCAGTCCCGGTAGGGCCGCTCGCCGGCATCGTCGTGGCCGACTTCACCCGCGTTCTCGCCGGGCCCTACGCCACCTGCATGCTCGGCGATCTCGGCGCCGATGTGATCAAGGTGGAACGGCCGGGCCGGGGGGATGACACCCGCGCCTGGGGACCGCCGTGGGCGCCGGACGGCACGAGTACCTACTACCTGTCCATCAACCGCAACAAGCGCAGCGTCGCGCTGGACCTGTCCACCGAGGCCGGTCGACAGCACGCCGGGCAGCTCGCCGATCGGGCCGACGTGCTCGTGGAGAACTTCAAGCCCGGCACCTGGGAACGGTTCGGGCTCGGCTGGGACGTCGCATCGGTGCGCAACCCCGGCCTGATCTGGTGCTCGATCACCGGGTTCGGCACGGGCGCCGGGGCGGGATTACCCGGTTACGACTTGCTCGTGCAAGCGGTGGGCGGCTTGATGAGCATGACCGGGGAGGAGGAGAGCGGCGGACGCCCGCTGCGCTCGGGAGTGGCCGTCGTCGACGTGCTCACCGGGCTGCACGCCGCGGTCGGCGTGCTCGCCGCGCTGCGCGAACGGGAGCGCAGCGGCCTTGGCCAACGCCTGGACGTCAACTTGATGAGCACCTCGCTGGCGTCGCTGGTCAACCAGTCCGCGGGATTCCTGAACGCCGGTGCGGTCCCGACCCGGATGGGTAACCGGCATCCCAGCGTCGCGCCGTACGAGACCGTCGCCGCCCGAGATAGGGAGCTGGTGGTCGCCGTCGGCAACGACGGTCAGTTCGCGCGACTCTGCGAGGTCATCGGCTGCCCCGAGCTCGCCACCGATCCGCGGTTTGTCACCAACCGGGCCCGGGTCGACAACCGGGCGACGCTGTTGCCGCTGCTCGCCGCGGCGCTGGCGCGGCAGGACGCCGATCACTGGGTGGCGCAACTGACGGCCGCCGGCGTCCCCGCCGGACCGGTCAACGACCTCGCCGCCGCCTTCGCTTTAGCCGAGTCGCTTGGCCTGGACGCGGTCGCCACGACGGCCGCGGCGGACGGCACCGTGGTGCGTACGGCCGCGTCCCCCCTTCGGTTCGGGCGTACCCCGGTGAGCTACCGCCGCTCACCGCCGAGCCTTGGCCAGCACACCAGTGAAGTACTCGCTGAGTTGGACCGAACGTAGCCGCGCCCGCCGGACGCACGGCGACGCGGGCGTGGTTGGTGTGGGGCCTTGGCGTCCTGGCCTACGCCGTGGCCGTTTTCAACCGGTCTTCGCTCGGTGTGGCTGGGGTTCTTGCGCTCCACCGGTTCGGCGCAAGCGCCGCCGTGCTGAGCGTGTTCAGCGTGCTGCAGCTGGCGGTCTACGCCGGTCTGCAGATTCCGGTGGGCCTGCTGCTGGATCGCTTCGGCTCCCGGCGGCTGCTGGTGATCGGCGCGGTGCTGATGGCGCTCGGCCAGGTCGTGCTCGCCGTCAGCTACTCGTTGCCCTTGGCGGTGCTGGCCCGGGTGCTGGTCGGGGCCGGCGACGCGATGACGTTCACGAGTGTCCTGCGCCTGGTCACCGTGTGGTTCCCGCCCCGCCGCGTCCCGGTGGTGACCCAGCTGACGGGGCTGGTGGGACAACTGGGCCAGATCGCGGCGGCCTATCCGCTGGTTGCCCTGCTGCGGGCGGCCGGCTGGGAGTCCTCGTTCGCCGCAGCCGGCGGCGTGGGCGTGGTCGTGGCGGTGCTGGTGGCCACCACATTGCGCGACGCACCGCCGGGGGCCGGCACCGCCCCGGAGCCGCTGCGCTGGCAGACCGTGCGCAGCCAGCTGCGCAGCTCCTGGGCGGAGCCCGGCACCCGGCTCGGTCTGTGGACGCACTTCGTCACCCAATTCCCGTCCACGGTCTTCGCGTTGCTGTGGGGCTATCCGTTCCTCGTCGTCGGCGAGCGGCGCTCGCCCACCGAGGCCGGCCTGCTGCTGACGCTGCTGGTCCTGGTCTCGCTCGTCGTCGGCCCCACCCTCGGCCACGTCGTCGGCCGGTGGCCCTACCGCCGGTCGCTGCCGACGCTGACCATCGTCGC
The DNA here is from genome assembly GCA_035999615.1 of Mycobacteriales bacterium. Classification (GTDB taxonomy): domain Bacteria; phylum Actinomycetota; class Actinomycetes; order Mycobacteriales; family CAJCIY01; genus DASYGP01. The sequence continues at coordinate 19,529 of DASYGP010000027.1, read as the reverse complement.
GAGTTCCGCGGCGGCGTGGACGCTTGTACTCACCTGGCCCGGCCGGGCGCCGCTGCTGCTGCTGGTCCTCCTGGTGGTGGTGCTGGCCACCAACGGGCCGGGAGCGATGGTGGGATTCGACTATGCCCGCACCGAGAATCCGGTGGCCCGGATCAGCAGCGCCACCGGAATCGTGAATGTCGGGGGATTCATCGCCTCGCTGGTGACCATCCTTGCCATCGGCGTGGTCCTGACCGCGCTCGCCGGACCGCACGGAGCCGGCAACACCTTGGCGGATTTCCGGTGGGCCATGTCGGTGCAATATGTGATCTGGGCGGTGGGTCTCGTTGGGGTCCTGCGCAGCCGGCGCCGGCTGCGCCGAGCGCGCGAGCTCACCTTGGACGCCGCGCCCCTCGCCTTGTTGCGCCTGGTCCGGGGCCGGAGCCGGCGACGGGCAGGCAGCCTTCAGCCCTAGCGGACGGGCCGTCATTTCCGCATTAACACGGTCATTTCGGGGGCTCGACCCCTCGATTCCCCGGCTCGCAGTTTCCGCACCTGTCATCGGGGGGATTGCCGGAATTGTCCCCGTGGGCGGCCTGCTCGCTGCGGCGCGCTACATCGAGGGAGGAGTTGCGGATGTGCCGGCACGCGTTCTTCCAGGTACCGCCGCAGCCGCGATCGGTGCCGGATGGCCGCCGGTTCCTCCTGGAGTGCCTTCGCGCGTGGGACCTCGATCCCATTCTCGATGACGCGCAGCTGGCCCTGTCCGAACTGCTGGCCAACGCGGTGGTGCACGCCAGCAGCCCGATCACCGTTGCCGTCAGCTGCGCGCAGTCGACCTTGGAAGTCGCCGTTTCCGACGGCAGCCCACTTACCCCCTCGCCGCGGCCGGTTCGCCATGATCCGGCCGGGGACATCGAGCGTGCCGCCGCCCTCATCCGGTCGATGAGCGACCCGGTGGACGATCGCGACCCCGGGCTGCATGTGGGGCCATCCGGTTCGGTTGCCGGCGGCCGTGGACTGCTTCTCGTCGAGGCAATAACCAGCGACTGGGGGGTCAGTCCGCATCAGGGGGGCAAGGCGGTCTGGTTCCGGATGCCGGCCCCCCCGAAGTGGCCACCGGGCTCAGCTTGTCCCTGCGCGGGCGGCGAAGGGGCCATGGCGCTCGCCTCGGGTGGTCAGGTCGTGCACCTGCCGCCCTAACGGTGGGCCTGTCCGGCCACCTCACAGTCCTGAAGAGTGCGGTCCAGCCGCGTCGCCACGGTGCCGATCAAGATCCGGTGCTGGCCGTGTTCTCCCTCGCGTGCGGATGCGGCGTGCTCGCCGTCGCGGTCCGCTGGTGGCTGCGCCGGACCGACGGTCTCGGCCGGCCCAGACCGGTGCCGTGGTACTCGTTGGGTTTATTCGCGACATTGGCGATCGCCGCGGCCGTACCGGTGCTGCGCACTGCCGGCGAGGAGTCGCGCCTGTCCGCGGTGGCGTCGGCCTTGGCCGGCGCTCCGGCCCGGGTCCGTTGCCAATCGCTGGGTGCGGCCTTCATCGACACGGGTGCCGAACTGGGCTTCGTGCGGTACGGCGCCAACGGCGTACCCGAGCATTCGACGCTGATCAAGCACGAGCAATGTGGACTGCTCGCGAGCTACCTGGCCGGGGGGCGCGCCAGCCCGCCGTTGAACGAGGTCGTGGCCGTGCACGTCCTGACCCACGAGTCGATGCACATGGCGGGGTTGACCAGCGAGTCAGCCGCCGAGTGCGCGGCGGTGCAGCGGGACGCCCGGACCGCGCAGCTGCTGGGTGCGACGTCGGCCCAGGGATGGCGGTTGGCTCGGCTCTACTGGCAGCTGGTGTATCCCGAGCTGCCTTCGGACTACCAATCGCCCGATTGCACGCCTGGCGGGGCGCTCGACGAGCGGCTGATCGACCCGCCGTGGGCGATCACCGGTGTTGATCGGGCCAGATGACAACCTGACCGACACGCAGTCCCTTGCCGCTGATCGTCATGGTCGGTCCGCCGTGCAGCCGGTAGCCCAGTGCCAGGGCCTCGCTCACCCGCCGGCAGAAAGCGTCGTCGTCGCTGCCGGTGAGCAGCCGGTAGACCGGCAGCCCGTCGGGCGGCTCGGCAGGTGCGGTCATGAGCGTCCTTCGCTGGAGGAAAAGCAGAGCTTAGGGCGAACCCCTCCCTGTTGCCGGCGAACCGCGGCAGTGTTGGATGGCGGGACGACTATGAGGGAGGGGCGAAGCTGACATGAGCATCCTGGGCACGCGGGTAGCTCGGGTGGAGGATCCGGCCTTCCTGACGACCGGCGCCATCTACACCGAGGACCTCGTCGACGATCGCCTGGCGAACGCCGGATATGTCACCTTCATCCGGTCGCCGGTTGCGCACGCCAAGATCACCGGTTTTGACACCAGCGGGCTGGCGGGAGCCACCGGACTGGTCGGTTTCGTGACCGGGGCGGACCTGGCTGACCTCGCCCCGGCCCCGCACATCCTGCCGATGTACGACGCGTACATGCGCTCGCCGCTGCTGGCTCGGGACCGGGTGCGCTACGTCGGCGAGCCGGTCGCCGCCATCGTGACCGAGCATCCCGCGCAGGGAGAAGACGCCGCCGAGCTGCTCGTGGTCGACTACGACGTGCTGCCCGCGGTGATCGACCTGCAGGAGGCGGCCCGCGATGAGGTGTTGCTGTTCGAGGCCGCCGGCACCAACACCGTGTGCACGTTCGGGCCGATCGACGCCCTGGACCCGAGCCTGTTCGAGGGCTGCGAGGTGGTGCTCACCCAGACCGTGCTGAATCAGCGGTTGGCACCGGCACCGATGGAAGGCCGCTCGGCCGCGGCCTGCTGGGGCCAGGACGGTCGCCTGATCATCTGGCTACCGAACCAGGGCGCGCAGGGATCTCAACGGCGGGTGGCCGGCATGCTGGGCCTCCCGACCGACCAGGTACGGGTGATCACCCCGCAGGTCGGCGGTGCCTTCGGCGCGAAGTTCGGCGCGGACACCGAGCACGCGGTGGTCGCCTTGCTGGCCCGCCGGCTGGGCCGCCCGATGCGCTGGGCGGAGACCAGGTCCGAGAACATGGTCGGAATGACCCACGGCCGGGCCCAGCGCCAGGTCGTCACCATCGGCGGGAGCCGGGACGGCCGGGTGCAGGCCTACCGGCTGGAGGTGCTGCAGGACGCGGGGGCCTACCCCCGGTTCGGGGCGGTGCTCCCCACGATGACGCGGCTGATGGCCTCCGGCGTGTACGGCATCGACCGGGTTGAGTGCGTCACCCGCAGCGTGGTGACGACCACGACCCCGGTCGGCGCGTACCGGGGCGCGGGCCGACCGGAGGCAACCGCTGCGATAGAACGCGCGATGGACCTTTTCGCCGCCGAGATCGGGATGGACGCGGCGCAGGTACGTCGGCGCAACATGCTGCCTCGCTTCACCGAGCCGCTAGCCACCTCCGGCGGGGCGCTCTACGACAACGGGGACTACCCGGCCGCGTTGGACCGGGTACTGGCCGCGGCCGGCTACGACGAGCTCCGCGCCGAACAGCACCGGCGGCGGGAGGGCGGCGGCCCGCGGCAGCTCGGTATCGGCCTCTCGGTCTACGTGGAGATCACCGGCGGCGGTGACGAGTCGGGGCCGCCGAACGAGAACGCCACGGTCGAGGTGCACCCGGACGGCAGCGCGACCATCCTCACCGGTACCTCCCCGCACGGGCAGGGGCACCAGACCGCCTGGGCAATGCTCGCCAGCGAGGAAACCGGCATCCCGATCGAACGGATCACCGTCGCTTGGGGCGACACCGATCTGGTCCCGCAGGGTGGCGGCACCGGGGGTTCGCGCAGCCTGCAGCAGGGCGGCGCGGCGGTGAGCCAAGCCACCCGCGAGCTGGTCGAGCTGGCCCGGCAGCGGGCCGCCGACCTGCTGGAGGCCGATCCGGCCGACATCCGGGTGGACAAGGACCGGGCGGTGCTGCATGTGGCCGGCTCGCCGGATGCCGCGATCAGCTTCGGGGATCTCGCGGGAGCCGAGCCCCTGCTCGTCCGCGCGGTGTTCACCGCCCCGGGCGCCACCTTCCCGTTCGGCGCGCACGTGGCGGTCGTCGAGGTGGATACCGACACCGGCAAGGCCACGCTGCAACGGATGATCACCGTCGATGACGCAGGCACCCTGCTCAACCCGCTGCTGGCGGAGGGGCAGCGCCACGGCGGCATCGCGCAGGGAGCGGCCCAGGCGCTGTACGAGGAGGTGCTCTATGACGAGGACGGCAATCCGCTGACCGCGACGCTGGCCACCTACCCGTTCCTGTCGGCGACCGAAGTGCCGAGCTTCGAGCTCGTCGACATGCAGACGCCGACGCCGTACAACCCGCTCGGCGCCAAGGGAATCGGCGAGGCCGGCACGATCGGGGCCACCCCTGCTGTGCAGAACGCGGTGATCGACGCGGTCGCGCATCTCGGTGTCCGGCACGTGGACATGCCCACCTCGCCGCAGCGCGTCTGGGCGGCCATCGAGGCAGTCAGGAAGGTTCAGCAATGACCCGGGTCAAGATCACGGTGAATGGCGCATCCCGCGAGGACGAGGTCGAACCCAGAACGCTGCTGGTGCAGTACGTGCGCGACACCTGCGGATTGCGGGCCACCAACATCGGTTGCGATACCAGCTCCTGCGGGGCCTGCACCGTCCACCTGGACGGCGAGTCGGTGAAGTCCTGCACGGTGCTGGCCGTGGAGGCCGACGGGCGGCAGGTCACCACCGTGGAGGGGCTGGCCGGTCCGGACGGGAGCCTGCACCCGATGCAGGCCGCCTTTCAGCGTGAGCACGGATTGCAGTGCGGGTTTTGCACCCCGGGGATGGTGATGGCGGCGGTCAGCCTGCTGCGGGAGACCCCGCAGCCCGATGAGCGGCAGGTCCGGGAGGGGCTGGAAGGCAACTTCTGCCGCTGCACCGGCTACCACAACATCGTGCGCGCAGTGCTGGCCGCGGCCGGCACCGATCCGTCAGTGCTGGCCGCGGCCGGCACCGATCAGCCAGTGCTGGCCGCGGCCAGCACCGATCAGCCAGTGCTGGCGGCGGCGGACGGTGAGCGGTGATCCCCGCGGCGTTCGATTTTCACCGCGCGGACACGGCGGACGCGGCGCTGGCGCTGCTGGCCGAGCACGGCGACGAGGCCAAGCTGCTCGCCGGTGGCCACTCGCTGTTGCCGATGATGAAGCTGCGCCTCGCGACGCCGGCGGTGCTGATCGGGGTGGGACGGATCGAGGAGCTGTCCTACATCCGGGCGGACGATGAGCACATCGCGGTGGGCGCGCTCACCCGCCACCAGGACCTGGTGACCTCCGCGCTGCTGCGCGAGCAGGTGCCGCTGCTCGCGCACGTCGCTGGCCTGGTCGGGGATCTGCAGGTGCGGCACCGGGGCACCTTGGGCGGATCGCTGGTGCACGGCGATCCGGCCGCCGACCTGCCCGCGGCCGTGCTCGCGCTCGACGCGACACTGGTGATCCGCGGCCCCGCCGGGACGCGCGCGGTGCCGGCCGACGAGTTCTTCACCGGTTTCCTGGAGACCGTCGTCGGGCCGGAGGAGATGCTCATCGAGGTGCGGATACCCAGCATGCCGGGTGCCGGCTGGGCCTACGAGAAGTTCACCCGCCGGGCGAATGACTGGGCGATCGTCGCGGTCGCCGCCGCCGGCGGCCGGCTGGCGCTGGCCAACATGGCCGGCACGCCCGTCCGGGCCACCGAGACCGAGCAGGCCCTGGCGGCCGGGGGCAGCATCGACGAGGCGGCCCACCTGGCGGATCGCGGTCTCGCCGGGGAGCCCCCCGAGGACATGCATGGCGACCGGGCCTACCGCCGTCACCTGGCCAGGGTGCTGACCGGCCGCGCGCTGCGTACCGCGCAGGAGCGGGTCGGCTAACCGGCCGCGGTCAGGGCGTCCGGCACCAGGCCGGCGAGTGCGGCGACCAGGCTGAACGATCGCAGCCGATCGGCCGGATCGAACGTCGTCGTGGTGATCATCAGTTCGTCGGCGCCGGTCGCGCCGGCCAGGTCCTCGAGACCGCGCGCGACGAGAGCCGGGTCGCCGATGATCTGGGTGGCGAGCCGGTCGTCGACGGCTTGACGCTCTCCCGGTGTGTAGGGGTACGACGCGGCCTGCTCCGGGGTTGGCAGCGCCGCGGGCCGGCCCTGGCGCAGCCGCAGAAACGACAGCGCGGCGGGTTCGGCGAGCAGCCTCGCCCGGTCGGTCGTCTCCGCACAGGTCACCGAGGCGGCGACCATGGCATACGGGCGGTCCAGCGTGGCGCCGGGCCGAAACTGCGACCGGTACAGCTCCAGGGCCGGCAGCGTGTTGACCGGGCTGAAGTGGTGGGCGAAGGCGAACGGAAGTCCGAGCAGGGCGGCGACCTGGGCGCTGTACCCGCTGGATCCCAGCAGCCACATCGCCGGCGGGTCACCCCGGCCGGGGACGGCGGTGATCTCGGCGTACGGATGCCCGGCCGGCCAGTCCCCGGTGAAGAAGCCGAGCAGCTCGAGGAGCTGAGCGGGGAAATCGTCCGCGCCCAGCGCGGCGGCGGAGCGCCGCAGCGCCGCGGCCGTCGCGGGGTCGGTGCCCGGCGCGCGTCCGATGCCCAGATCGATCCGGTCCGGGTGCAGGGCCGCGAGGGTGCCGAACTGTTCCGCCACGACCAGGGCGGTGTGATTGGGCAGCATCACCCCGCCCGAGCCGATCCGCATCCGGCTGGTCGCCGCGGCGAGGTGCGCGATGAGTACGGGCGGCGCCGAGCTGGCGATCCCGGGCATGTTGTGGTGCTCGGCGACCCAGAACCGCCGGAACCCGAGCCGCTCCACGTGCTGCGCCAGTTCGGTGGTGGCCTGCAGGGCGGCCCCGACCGTGGCGCCGGTCGGGACGGGGGCCAGGTCAAGGACGGACAACGGGAGATCGAGCACCGGGGCCATACCCGACATAAGCCGCCGTGGGGTGCTCGATCTTCCCGGTCCGAGGCCCATAGGCTGAGCGTCCCGGCGGGCGCTCGCGCCGGATGAACCTCGAGGAGTCCCGATGGTGCAGCCTCCGCAGGTGATCGTGTTCGACGTGAACGAGACCCTGTCCGATCTCACCCCGATGGGCACCCGCTTTGCGGACGTCGGTGCGCCGGCGGCGCTGATCAGAACCTGGTTCGCGGTGCTGCTGCGCGATGGTTTCGCGCTGACCGCGGCCGGCGGCCAGGACCGCTTCGCCCGGCTCGCGGACGGCGCGATGCGCAGCGTGCTGACCGGCGTCGCGCTGAACCGCGGCATGGACGAGGCGGTCGACCACGTGATGGCCGGGTTCGCCGAGCTGCCCGTGCACGCCGATGTGCCCGGTGGGGTGCGGGCGCTGCGCGCCGCCGGAATCCGGTTGGTGACGTTGACCAACGGGGCCGTCCGGACCGCGGATGAGTTGCTGACCCGGGCCGGGCTGCGGGCCGAGTTCGAGGCCCTGCACTCGGTGGACGAGACGACGGCCTGGAAACCCGCGCCCGCCGCGTACGCCTACATCTGCCAGGCGTGTGCCGCCCCGCCGGCCGAGCTGATGCTCGTCGCGGTGCATCCGTGGGACATCGACGGCGCAGCGCGCGCCGGGCTGCGGACCGCCTGGCTGAACCGGGGCGGCGCGTCGTTCCCGGCCTACTTCACCGCGCCGGAGCTGGACGTGTCCTCGTTGGGGGAGCTGGCTGACCGGCTGACCGGCTGACCCGCCGGGGGAACGGTCAGCTCAGGTACCGGTCGGGCCGCACGACGAGCCGCCCGCCGGCCCGGTCGATCAGGGCGAGCAACTCGCCATCGAGATCTTGTACGGTCGTCCCCGGGCCGGCCGATACCGTCAGCCGCGTAAAATCCCGGCCGCGCAGCTGATCTGGGACGCTCCCGTCCCCCGGCGGCACCAGCAGCGCCCAGCCGACCCCCAGCAGCTCATCCAGTCGGCGCGGCCCTCCCGCGGTGGACACCACCGGGTTGGGCAGCGCCCGGCCGGCCGGTCGGGGCCGCAGTCCACCGCGGCGAAACCAGGGACCGGCGATCGGCGCGGCGTCGATCGACCGCAGCAGACACCGGGTCGCGGCGGCCCGGGCCGGTGAGGTTGTCTGCAACAGCGCGCCGGCGATGCGTGCTGTGCGGATCATCGCCCGCACATCCGGGCGGCGTTCGGCCTCGTAGCCATCCAGCAGGTCGGCGGCCGATCGGCCGCCGATCACCTCGGTACCGATCACCTCGGTACCGATCACCTCGGCAAGCCGCCAGGCCAGCGCCGAGGCGTCCCGCACCCCCGCGCCGAGCCCCTGCCCGGCGAACGGCGGCATGCAGTGCGCGGCGTCCCCCGCCAGCAGCACCCGGCCCTGCCGCCAGCGGCTGGCCAACCGGGTGTGAAAGGTGTAGTCGGCGGCGCGCAGCAGCCGGATCTCGGCCCCGGCCACATCGGGCGCGATCAGCTCCTTGAGGCCGGCGCCGCGGGTGAGCGTCACCGGATCCTCGCCCGGACGCAGCATGAACTCCCAGCGGTGACCGCCGGGACGGGGGAGTGAGACCGAGGGTCTGGCCGGGTCCACCCGGTAGCTGAAGTGATCGCTCAGCGGCCGGTCGGTGTCGGCGTCGATCACCAGCCAGCGCTGCGCGGCGGTCCGCCCGGTGTAGGGCACCCCGAGCAGGCGGCGCACCGTCGAGCCGGCCCCGTCGCAGCCGACGACGTAGCCGGTGCTGACGACTTCCCCGGACGCCATGGTCAGCTGCACCCCAGCGTTCGTGGGGGCGAGGCCGGTGACCTCGACGCCCCGGCGCAGACTGACGGTCGAGAGCGCTTTCAGTGCCTCGTGCAGTCCGCGCTCCAGGGCGGCCTGGTGAAAAAAGGCCAACCCGGGCGCGCCCAGCTCGGTCATCCCGAAGTCGATGTTGGTGATCCGCCGCCCGCGATGATCCTGCACCCGGACCGGCACCGGGCCGAGCATCTGGCGCACCACCGCCTCCAGGCCGGGCAGGCTGCGGAGCACGCGCAGCATCACGTCGTCGGCGGCGATCGCCCGGGGTTGGCCGCCGGCTTCGTGGTCCCGCTCCACGAGCAGCACGGACAGGCCCTGACGACCCAGCAGGCCGGCCATGATCAACCCGACCGGACCGGCGCCGACGACCACGACCTGCGGGCCGCCGCCGGTCACCGCCGAGGGCGGGCGGCCAGGACGGCGAGGACCCGGTCGACCTCCGCGCTGGTCGTGTAGTGCGACAGGCCGAGCCGCAACGCGCCCTCGGGGCGCCCCAGGGCCCGGAACAGTTCCACCGCGTAGTAGTCGCCGGACCAGGCCGCGATGTCATGGCGGCCGAGGTGGGCGGCGAGTTCTTGCGGGGAGGCGTCGTCGGCGACCAGCGCCACGGTGGGTGTCCGGCGCGCCGGCGCGCCGAGGACGGCGCTCCGGCGCGCCTGGGCGCCGAGGACGGCAAGGCTCGGCATCGCGCTGAGTCCGTCGAGCAACCGTTGCAGCAGGCTCGTCTCGTACGCCTCCACTCGCGCCATCCCGTCCCGCAGCCGGGCGCGCCGATCGACGCCGTCGCCGAGGCAGGCGAAATGCTCGACCGCGGCGGTGAGCCCGGCGAGGGCCTCCGCCTGTGCGGTGCCGGTTTCGAACCGGTCCGGCACCGCATCGGAGGAGGGCAGCAACTTGTCCGGCCGCAGGCTGGCGAGCAGATCCGGATCGGCGCTCACCGCACCCAGATGCGGCCCGCAGAACTTGTAGGCCGAGCAGGCGTAGAAATCGGCCCCGAGGGCCCGGACGTCGGTGGGCCCGTGCGGGGTGGCGTGCACCCCGTCCACGTACACCAGCGCCCGGCCCGAGGCGGCGTGGGCCCGGGCCGCGATGGCCGCGACCTGCGGGCGGGTGCCGAGCGCGTTGGATGCGGCGGTCACGGCGACCAGCACGGTCCGCTCGTTGACCAGGGCGTCGTACTGCGCGGCCGGCAGCTCGCCCGTCGCGGGGTCGACGCGGGCCCACCGGACCTGCGCGCCGGCGTCGCGCGCGGCGAGGAGCCACGGCCGGATGTTGGCGTCGTGGTCGAGCTCGCTGACCACGATTTCGTCGCCGGGACCCCAGGTCTTGGCCAGCGCCCGGGCCAGGGTGAAGGTGACGCTGGTCATGCTGGGGCCGAGCACCACACCGGCCGGATCCGCCGCGCCGACCAGGTCGGCGAGGGCCATCCGCGCCTGCTCCACGTAGTCGTCGGCTCGCCTGGACGCGGCGAACGACCCGTGCCGGTTCGACATGCCCAGGACAAGCGCCTCAGCCACCGCGGACTGCACCCGGCGCGGCACCTGGGTGCCGCCGGGGCCATCCAGGTGGACGGTGTCCAGCGCCAGGGCCGGGAACTGTGCCCGCAGCACCTCGAGGTCGTAGCCCACCACGGTCAGCCGACCGGGGCCAGCGCGCGCAGCACGTCGGCGTGCAGCCGGCCGTTGGAGGCGACCACGCTGCCGCCGCCCGGCCCCGGCGTGCCGTCCAATGCGGTGAACTCGCCGCCCGCTTCGGTGACCAGCACGTGCAAGGCGGCCAGGTCCCACCGGGACACCTCGGGTTCGGCGGACACATCGACCACCCCTTCGGCGACCATCGCGTGCGACCAGAAGTCGCCGTAGGCGCGGCTGCGCCAGATCTGATCGGTCAGCGCCAGGAACTGCTCGCGCAGCCCGCGTTCCGCCCAGCCCGACAGCGAGGAGTAGGACAGCGACGCATCGGGCAGCCGGCCGACGGAGGACACCTGCAGCGGGCGGGTGCCGGATGCGTCCCGGGCATAGGCGCCGCCGCCGCGGGCGGCCCACCAGCGGCGCCCCAAGGCGGGGGCGCTGATCACGCCCACGACCGTGTCCGCGCCCGCCTCCAACGCGATCAAGGTGGCCCAGACCGGGACCCCCCGCGCGAAGTTCTTGGTGCCGTCGATCGGGTCGATGACCCAGCGCCGAGGCGCGCCGGCCCCGGTCTCGCCGTCCTCCTCACCGAGCACAGCGTCGGCGGGCCGAGCGGCCGTCAACTCCCGGCGGATCAGCGCTTCGATCGCCTGATCGGCGTCGGTCACCGGCGTGGCATCGGGTTTTGTCGCGACGTGCAGGTCGGCCGCCCGGAAGCGGCGCAGGCTGATCTCGTCGGCGGCGTCCGCGAGCCGCTGCGCGAGCGCGAGGTCAGCCGGCCATGAACTGGGCTGGTCAGGCGTCGTGGGCACCCGGGCAACGCTACCGTCGGCAACCATGAGCGGCGACGGACAGCCGGTAGCAGCACTTGAGGTCCGGGAGCTCGACGTCGCCTACGGTCGGCTGCAGGTACTGACCGGGATCAACCTGCAGGTGGCGCGTGGTGAGGTGCTCGCGCTGCTCGGGACGAACGGGGCCGGCAAGTCGACGCTGCTCCGCGCGATCAGCGGGCTGATCCACCCGGTCCGGGGAAGGGTCCTGCTCGGCGGTCGCGACATCACCGGCGGGCCGGCCCACGCCTTGGTGGGCCAAGGCCTCGTGCAGGTTTCCGGCGGCCGATCGGTGTTCGGCGCCCTGAGTGTGCTGGAGAACCTGCGCGCCGGCGCGCACACCCTGCGCCGGGACCGGGACCGGGTCAGCGCCCGGATCGACGCGGTGTTGGCGCTGTTCCCGCGGTTGGGTGAACGCCTCGGGCAGCGTGCCGGGGCGCTGTCCGGCGGCGAGCAGCAGATGCTGGCCCTGGCGAAGGCGTTGCTGCTCGAACCGCGGGTGTTGCTGATCGACGAGCTGTCGCTGGGATTGGCGCCGGTGCTGGTGGCGGAACTGCTCGTGGTGATCACGCAGCTGAAGGAGCGGGGGGTCACGATGGTGATCGTGGAGCAGTCCTTCAACGTGGCGATGTCGATGGCCGACCGGGCCGTGTTCCTGGACAAGGGGGAGATCCGGTTCACCGGCCCCACCGCCGGCCTGCTCGGCCGGGAGGACCTGTTACGCGCCGTATTCCTGGGCTCTGCTGCCGGCCATGGCTGATCCCCGGCCACCGCGCGGGGAGCGGGATCTGCTGGCCCCCCTGGCGCGGCGGCTCTCCTGCACCGAGGGCCAGGCCTGGACGTTGGTGGTCACCGTGCTGCTGGCGATCCTGCTCGCGGCGCTCACCATCCCGGTGGCCTTCCGGTGACGCCCGGGGAGCGATCTGCTTCGGGCCGGGGATACACCGCCATCCTTGCCTCGGCGCTGGCGCTGCTGCTCGCCGGGCTCGTCGTGCCCCTGGCGTTCGGCACCTCCCCCGCGACCTCGGTGGCCCAGGCGGCCCCCGGCTCGGGCCCGGCGCGGCCGGCGCCGACCGGAGCCAGGACCGCCTCCGACCAGGGCGTCACCGCGAGTGAGATCCACCTCGGGGTGGTCCTGGTCGACTTCGGCGCCGCCGCCGCGCTCGGCGCCAACATCGACACCAGCTACCGCCCGGAGGTGCAACGCCAGCTCTACGAGGCGTTCCTGGGGGTGGTCAACGGCCGCGGCGGGGTTGGCGGCCGCCGCGTCGTCGCGGACTACGCGACCGTCGACATCCTGCGGCCGGACACCTTCACGGCCGCGTGCAAGAACCTGCTGGACAGCAGACACGACTTCGCGGTCACCAATGTTCTCGGTGTCTACGGCGACGCGATCTTGTGCGTGACCCGCGAGCATCGCACGCCGTACCTGGCGCTCGACGGGGCGGCGGACAGCTACTACGCGGCCAGCGGCGGTCGGCTTTTCACCCTGGGCCCTTCCACCGGCAGCACCGTCCGGAACGCCATCGACCTGCTGAACGCCGACGGGGAGTTCCGCGGCCGCACTGTCGGTCTGGTGGGGGAGGGCGACTATCTGCAGGCCGATTTCGACGGGGCCGCCGCCTATCTCGCCCAGGTGCTGGGGCATCCGGTCGCGCACACCACCATCTCGGCCACCGACACGTTCTCGGCGGTCCGCGCCATTCCGCAGGCCGTCGCCCGGATGCGCGCCGCGGGCGTCAACTACGTGCTGCTGCAGACCAATCCCCTTTTCGCCCAGCAGTTCGTGGCCGACGCGGTGGACCAGGGCTACCGGCCGGCCTACGCCGAGAGCGATTTCTCCTTCGAAATGGCCGGCGACACCTTCCTCGGGGCGCTGGACCCGTCCTACTTCAGCCACGCCCGGTCGGTGACCGCCAGCCGGGTCGGCGACGCCAAGGCCGGGCTGCCCGAACCAGCCCCCGACCGGCTCTGCCGGCAGACCTTTCAGCAGGCCACCGGCCGCGCGGTGGATCCGGCCAGCGAGACCTACTACTCGGTGCTCGCCGTCTGCGACCTGGTGCGGCTGTTCGTGGCCGGGGTCGCCGGGGCCGGCGTCAACCCGACGCGGGCCGGGTTCGAGGCGGCCCTGGCCGGCCTCGGCGCGATCAACCTGGCCGGCGCGGGTCCCGCGTCGTTCGGCCCCAACAAGTTCACCGCCCCCGACGGCGTGCGCCTGGACCGCGCGATCCTCGGCTGCCGCTGCTGGGAGCCGATCGGCACTGGTGCCTTCACCCGAGCTCGACACGTGCGGTGAGCCCGATGCTGCTCTCCGCGGGCCTTGACCTGACCCCGTCGCTGCTCGTTTCCGGTGTGCTGCAGGGGCTTGGTTACGGCGTCCTGGCGGTCGGCCTGGTCCTCCTCTACCGCTCATCCGGCGTGGTCAACGTCGCGTACGGGGCAACGGGGGGCCTCGCCGCGGCGGTGCTGGTCAAGCTTGTGGAGGACCAGCACATGCCCTACCTGCTCGCCCTCGCGGTCGCGTTGGCCGTCGGCGCCGCGGCGGGGGCCATCCTCGAACTGGTCCTGGTGCGCCGGCTCGCGCGTGCCCCGAGGGTGACGCTGCTCGTGGGCACCATCGGGGCCTTCGAGGTGCTGGTCTATCTGTCTGCGGCGGTGGGCCTAAGCAGCCGGAGCAGCCTGTTCCCCACGCCGCTGCATCGGATCGTCACCGCCGGCTCGGTGGTGCTGACCGGCAAAGACCTGCTCACCCTTGCGGTGGTGCCGGCCCTGGTGCTGGCCGTAACCCTGTTCCTGGCCCGCACCCCGACCGGCCTCGCGATCCGAGCCGCCGCGGACAACGCGGACGCCGCCGAACTCGCCGGGATCGCCACCCGACGCATGTCCACGACGATCTGGGCGCTGGCCGGGGCGCTGGCCACGGTCGCCGCGGCCCTCGTCGATGCCGAGATCAATCTCATCCCGCAGCGCGATCCCGTGTCGGTGGGCCCGGCTGTGCTGCTCTCCGCGTTGGCTGCCGCCCTCGCCGGCCGGTTGAGGTCGCTGCCCTGGGCGCTCGCCGGCGGGGTGGGGGTCGGCGTGCTGCGGGTGGTCGCGCAGGCCGCCTTCCCGGGCACGCCCGGGGTCGCCGACCTGGCCACCTTCCTCGTCGTCCTCGCCGCGGTGCTCACCGTCCCCCGGGAGCGCTCGCGCCACGACGACACCAGCCTGGGCCTGTTCACCGTCGGCCTCGCGGCCGGCGCGCACGCCCGACAAACCGCGGTGGGCTGGGCGGTCCTGGCGCTCGGCGGTGCGCTGCTGCCGCTGGTGGTGACCAACGCCGGCAGCCTGTTCCTCGCGGACCGCACGTTGCTGTTCGCGATCCTGGGATTGTCGGTGCTGGTGCTGACCGGCTGGGCCGGGCAGGTTTCCTTGGGGCAGGTGGCGCTGGCCGGGGTAGGTGGATCGGTCACCGCGGTGCTGCACGCGCGTGGAGTCCCGTTCGGAGCGGCGGTCGCCGAGGGGGTCGTCGCCGGAGTGCTGGTGGCCCTGGTCATCGGGGTTCCGGCGCTGCGGGTCCGCGGGCTGTTCCTGGCGATCACCACCCTGGCTTTTGCCGTGGCCGCGCAGCAATGGCTGTTCGCGCTGCCGGTGTTCGGCGGTCACGGGACGTCGGTGCCGGTGGCCCGGCCGGCGGGGCTGTCCGGGGATCGCGCCTACTACTGGCTGTGCGAAGCCGCTCTCGCCGGGTGCGTGGTGCTCGTCGTCCGGCTGCGGGCCAGCGGCGTGGGGCGGGCCCTGATCGCGGTGCGCGCCAACGAGGACCGGGCCGCGGCGTCCACCCTGTCCCCGGTGGTGGCCAAGCTGACCGCGTTTGCGGTCAGCGGTGCCCTCGCGGCCCTGGCGGGGGGCCTGCTGGTCGGCGCCAACGGATCCTCCGGACCCGGCGACTACGGGGTCTACGACTCCCTCACGGCTGTCGCGCTGGTGGTGGTGGGCGGCCTGGCCGGCCCCAGCGGCGCCGTACTCGGCGCGGCCCTCGTGCTGGGGCTGCCGGCCGTGTTCGGGGCGAGCCCGATCGTGCAGGTCCTCACCTCCGGCATCGGCGTGCTGATCGTGCTGCTATTCCTCCCGGGCGGCCTGATGCAACTCGTGGCCCTCGCTCGCCGTGGCTGGCCGCAAGCAGCGCCGGGACCCGCCCGAACGCCACCGGCAGCGGCGCCCGTACCGCCAGCGCCGCGCCCGGCGTCGGCCACGCCGGTCGCACCGCACCCACCCGGACCCCCAGCCGCCGTGCTCTGCGCCCGGCAGGTGGTCGTCAGTTTCGGCGGTACGCGCGCCCTGGACGGGGTCGATCTCGCCGTCAGGCCGGGCGAGGTGCTGGGGCTGATCGGGTCCAATGGCGCCGGGAAATCGACGCTGCTGGACGTGCTGTCGGGCTTCACCCGGGTGACCGGCGGCCGGGTGGACATCGGCGATCGGGACGTCACGTCGCTGGCGCCGCACCTGCGGGCCCGGCTCGGGCTCGGTCGGATGTTCCAGGACGCCCGCCTGTTCGACGACCTGAGCGTGCGGGAGACCGTCGCCGTGGCGTTGGAGGCCCATCAGCGTTCCGAGCTGGTGCCCACGCTGCTCGGGCTCCCACCGGCCCGCCGGTGGGAACGCCGGATCCGCGCCGAAGCGGCCGAACACGTCGGGCTGCTGGGCCTCGGCCCCTACGCCGATACGCCCATTGCCGCCCTGTCCACCGGAACCCGACGGATCGTGGAGCTGGCGTGCCTGCTGGCGCAGGACGCCCGCCTGCTGCTGCTCGATGAGCCGACCGCCGGGTTGGCCCAGCGGGAGGCGGAGGCTTTCGGTCCGCTGCTGGCCGATCTGCGCCGTCAACTGCAGGCGACGATGATCATTGTGGAGCACGATCTCCCGCTGGTGCTGGGCCTTTCCGATCGGGTCCAGTGCCTGTCCGCGGGGCGGACCATCGCCGAAGGGCCGCCCACGCAGGTCCGGTCCGATCCGGCCGTGATCGCCGCCTACCTGGGCACCGACGAGCGCGCCATCGCCCGGAGCGGCGCGCTCGGGGTGCTGCGGCCCGCGCCGCTCGCGGGGGCACCCACCCCGCCTGACGCGGGGTAGCCTGCGCCGCATGACCGCACCCCGGTCCGGGGATCAGGCCCACGCGGCGCGTCTGTTGGGGCTACTGGCCGAACCTGACCGGCTCCGCGTCGCGGCCGCACTGGTGCTGGGCGCGACGACGCTGACCCGGATCCGGGAGCTGACCGGCGCCGATACCCGGGACGCCGCGACCGCGCTGGCCCGGCTCGAGGCGGGCGGCCTGGCCTATCGGGACGGCGGGGCCTGGTATCTGGCCGCCGACCAGCTCAAGTGGGCCGCGGCCGCGGCCGCCCCGCCGACGGACACCGATGACCACGGCGCGCGCGACCCGACCGTCGCCGGCGTGCTGCGGACGTTTCTGCGGGACGGGGCGTTGATCTCGATCCCGACAGCGCGGGGTAAGCGACGGGTCGTGCTCGACCATCTGGTGCGGGTCTTCGAGGTTGGCCGCCGTTATCCGGAACCGGAGGTGGATGCGGCGCTGCGTGCCTTCCATCCCGACTACGCCTCGCTGCGCCGGCATCTGGTCGACGAGCAGTTCCTCGAGCGATCGGCGGGGATCTACTGGCGAATCGGAGGCACCGTCGAGGTCTGAGCCGCAACAGCCGGTTCAGCCCGCGCCGTGATCAGCCCCGCGCGGTGAGCAGCCTGCGCAGCGACGAGAGCCGGGCCGGGTCGACGCCGCCGTTGATCTCCGGGTCGTCGAAGGCGCAGCCCGCGGTGAGGTGATCGCATCCCGGCGGGCAGTGCTCGGCCGCCTCCGCGAGGTCGGGGAACGCGGCGACCACCCGGGACGGCGTCACCCCGCCCAGCCCCAGCGACCGCACCCCAGGTGTATCAATGATCCAGCCGCTCCCGGGCAGCTGCAGCGCGATCGCGGCCGAGGTCGTGTGCCGGCCCTTCCCGACCCCGGAGACCGTTCCGGTGGCCTGCTCGGCGGCGGGCAGCAGCCGGTTCACCAGGCTGGATTTCCCGACCCCGCTGGACCCGAAGAACACCGCCATCCGCCCGGCGAGTCGCTCGCGAAGCGGGGTCAGGGACCGGTCCGGCGCGAGCGTCAGGACGGGCACCTCGAGTGGTTCGTAGAGCGCGCGCAGCTCGGCGTCGTCGGCGTCGGGCAGGTCGGCCTTGGTGAGGCAGAGCAGCGGGGACAGGCCGCCGGCGTACGCCGCGACCAGGCAACGGTCGACCAGCCGCGGCTGCGGCTCGGGGCGGACCAGCGCGACCACGACCACGAGGAGCTCGGCGTTGGCGACCACCGGCTTTTCGTGGGACTCGGTGTCGTCGGGGGTGCGCACCAGCAGCGACCGGCGGGCGGACAGCCGGACCATCCGCGCCAACGCGTCGATCTCGCCGGACACGTCCGCGTCCAGCGAAACCACGTCACCCACCACGACCGGCGTCCGACGAAGGTCACCGCCCCGGGTCGCCACCACCTCCCGGCCGGCGCCGTTGACCCCCAGGCGGCAGGTCCAGCGCCCCCGGTCGACCGCCACCACCAGCGCGTCGATGGCATCCGCGTGCAGCGGGCGGCGACGCGTCCGGGGCCGGGAGCCGCGCCCGGGCCGGATCCGGACGTCGTCCTCATCCAGGCCGCGCGGACTCATCCGCGCACCAACTGTTCCCACAACCCAGCGAATCCGGGCACCGTCTTGTCCGTGGTGGCAATGTCCTGGACGCGCACTCCGGGCACGGCCAGCCCCACCACGGCATAGGCCATGGCGAGCCGGTGATCGGCGTGCGGGTCCAACTCGACGCCGGCGCCGGCCGACAGGGGCGCGGGTTCGATCGCGAAGCCGTCCGGGAGGACCTCGATCCTGGCGCCGAGCCGCCCCAGTTCGCTGGCCAGCACTCCGAGCCGGTCGGACTCCTGCAGCCGCAGGTGCGCAATCCCGGTCAGCCGGGACGGGGAGCACGCCAGTGTCCCGAGCGCGGCCAGTGTCAGGGCCAGTTCCGGGGCATCGCGCAGGTCCGCGGTCACTCCGAGCAGGCGCCCCGGTCCGGTGACGTGCATGCCGTCGGTGTCGAGCCGGATACGGCACCCCATCCGCTCGAGCAGTCCCGGCAACGCCGCGCCGGGCTGCTGGGTGACCGCGGGCCAGTCCGCGATCGTTACCGTGCCGGCGGTCGCCGCGGCCACGGCGAGGAACGCCGAGGCGCTGGACAGGTCCGGCTCGATGCGGCGATCCACCGCCCGGACCGGACCGGCGCTGACCTGCCAGCGGTCCGGGCTGGCGTCGTCCACGCCCACCCCGGCTTCCCGCAGCATCGCCACCGTCATCGCGATGTGGGGCGTCGAGGGGACCGGCGGGCCGTGGTGCCGGATGGTGAGACCCCCCGGCATCAGCGGAGCGGCGAGCAGCAGGCCCGACACGAGCTGGGAGGAGGTCGAGGCATCGAGGTCGACGGCGCCGCCCAGCAGTGGTCCGCGGATCTCGACGGGGATGGCGTCCGCGTCAGCGCCGGCGCCGAGCGCCCGCAACGCGGCGAGCAGCGGGCGCAGCGGACGCTGGGACATGCGCGGGTCGCCGACGAACCTGACCGGAGCGGTGCCGAGCGCGGCGAGCGGCGGTAGGAAGCGCGCGACGGTGCCGGCCAGTCCGCAGTCGATGGTGCTCGGACGCTCGGCCAGCGGTGCGGGCTCGACCCGCCAGCTGCCATCCGGACCGTCGCCGACGCTCGCCCCGAGCACCTGGAGCCCGGCGGCCATCAGCAGCGTGTCGCGGGCCCGCAGCGGCGCGTGCAGCACGCTGGGACCGTCCGCCAGGGCAGCGAGGACAAGCGCCCGGGCGGTGAGCGACTTCGAGCCAGGCAGGTGCACCACGCCGTGGATCGCCCCGGCCGCGACCGGAGCGGGCCAAGGCGCCGCCTGGCTGCGGCCCGGGGAGCGCGGGCGGGCTGGCATGCTGCGGACGGTAGCGCCCACCGGTCGCGCCGCGCCTTACCGCCGGTACCGAGGCCCGCGGCCGTGCCGACGGGCTTCGGACTGAGGGCCGTACCGTTGTCCTTGTGTCGATTGTCTTTGTGCTCGCTGCGTCGACTGTCGCTGCGTCGAGCCCGCCGCTCGGCTGGACCTGACGTGTGTGGCCGATACGCCTCGACCCGGGGCACCGCGGATCTCGCGACGCTGCTCGGCGCCCAGGACGAGGCGGCGCCCGTACTGACCGAACCGGACTACAACGTCGCACCGACCAAGCCGGTCGCCGCCGCG